>JAISQH010000548.1 GCA_031274385.1 Planctomycetaceae bacterium
TTCCGATTCCGCCGATTAAACCAAGTATAAGCATCGAATCAAACCAAACCAATTCAATTTTTAAAACCATCCCATCTAATAAAATGAATCGCATCCGATTCGCCCCTTATTCCCAATCAGTGCCGTAATCATAAGAAAATGGTCTGTCTTGTCAACATGGGCGCGAAGAAATCAAAAAAACTTTCCGCCTGTTTTCATTTTTAGTTGGTCTTCTCATTCCACTTTAGTTTTCGATTTTCTTTTTTTACCGTTCCGTTTTTGGAGTTTCCAACAGGCAAGGTAGGCAGCCTCTCCATACGTATTAACTTAAGGCGAAAGTCGTTGTTTTTCGATCTGCCGCTACGCGGCAGCAGCCTGGCAGGAACGCGGGCATCCTGCCCGCACACGGTGTCTTGTACAACGAATGGGGAAAAACTGTCCCCACAAAGCGGGCAGGATGCCCGCGTTCCACAGGATGCCCGCGTTCCAATCGTTGGAATCACCTTGAACACTTGCGCAGGCTTGCACGGGGTTATCCAAATTGAACTCCTACGGAGTTGTTTTAATTCATAGTACATACCGAACACATTATCAAAAATTTTGCGAACAACGGGATGTTAATAATACCTTTACAAAAATAATTCACAAAAACATAATCTTTATGACTGCCGAAAGTATAATACGTATGGGGCAACGCCCGACGCTATGATATGTTACCCTTTCAGGGTATTTTGATAAAATAAATCCACAATGGGAAGATTTCACAAAATCCGAAATAATCAGTAAAAATAAAAAAAGAACGGTTACTTAATCCGAATAGCGGATACGACCGTGAATATAAATATCTTGTTCCATTATCTGAATTTTCGGCGATTCCAATTTCCGTGCCGCATTCATTTCCGGTATGCCCAATCCGCCCACAACCGGACAAGCCGTTTCACCGCCAATCAATTTCGGTGCGATAAAAACATGAACTTCGTCAATAAACCGCATATCAAAAAGCGTACCAAATAAACGGCTGCCTCCTTCAACAAGAAGATTTGTTATTTTTCGGTCGGCAAGAGATTTCATTAATATTTCTGTTCGATGATAATGATTTGGTTCGGAATTGTTTGAAAAAATCGGGAGAATTTCACAACCTGCTTCTCGAAGAAGGTTGAGCCGTTCCGACGGGGCAGACGAGTCAACCACAATCAGAACCGGAACAGCATGAGCGGTTCGAACCAATTGAGAGTTCAACGGCAACAGCGCGTGCGAATCAAGAATGATTCGAATCGGTGTACGCGGAATAACCGTATCACCGTCAAGCCGAACCGTTAAAGCAGGATCATCCAGTCGGGCAGTACGTGACCCGATCATAATTGCATCCATGCGGCTGCGGAGTTGATGAACCATTTTTCGTGACGCTTCACCGGAAATCCATTGACTATTTCCGTTGCGGGAAGCCAAACGTCCATCCAACGTCATTGCCCATTTCGCAATGATCCAGGGACGGTGTTTTTTTAATAACGTTAAATAAGGAGCGTTCAAATGCCGGGCATCGTCTTCGAGAATGGGTTCGGTTATTTCAATACCGGAATCACGCAGGATTTTCAACCCCTGACCGTTGACAACCGGATTCGGATCACGCATTGCCACCACAAGACGGCGAATCCCGGAAGATTGAATCGCCAACACACAAGGCGGCGTCTTGCCGTAATGAGAACACGGCTCCAAAGTGACATAGCAAGTCGCACCAACAATGGATTGTTGCCCGAATCGATTGGAAGCATCGCGAATCGCCTCAACTTCCGCGTGTGCTTCGCCGAATTTGCGGTGAAAACCCTCGCCAATGATTGTCCCGTTTTGAATAAGTACACACCCTACCATCGGATTCGGTTCAACAAATCCCTCGCCGCGCTTGGCAAGTTCCAATGCCCGACGCATAAAACAAAGGTCTTTATCCATATCCCTATCCATAAAGTGCGATATATTCTGTTTCACTTGAATTTTCGATTTTGTTTTTCCTTTTATGAAGGTAGCACACAAATCGCGTTAGCGACGGGGGCTTGCCCCCGAAACGATTGATTCTTTGCCCCTGAAACGATTGATTCTTTGCCCCCGAAACGACTGATTCGATTTGTACGCTTGCGTCCTTAATAAATTTCGGGGGCAAGCCCCCGTCGCTAACGCGACCAACAAATGAAATCATCATCAGCGGCGGATCCATTTGGCAAGAGCGTTGAACAGCAACGCCTGATCGATAGGTTTGGTAATATGATCGTTCATTCCCGCTTCAAGACTCAATTCGCGATCACCCGTCATCGCATGAGCGGTCATAGCAAGAATCGGAAGTTGATTGAATTTAGGATCAGACCGGATTGCTTTTGTTGCTTCCAAACCGTCCATTTCCGGCATCTGAATATCCATCAGCACCAAATCGTAATGATTGTTTTGGAGCATTTCCAACGCGATACGACCGTTAGAGGCAACATCCACATTGAAACCCTCCATCTTGAGCATTTCCGTCGCAACCATCTGATTAATCCGGTTGTCTTCCGCCAAAAGAATTCTGGCTCCGCGAATCGACTCCGGTAATTCAAAAGTCATACTCGAACGGCGTGTTCCACCCGTTGTGCGAGGCTTCTTTTTCGCTTCAATCATGATCTTTTTCTTTTCCGCCGTCACCAACATCAGAATATTAAAAAGATCACTGACAACAATCGGTTTTTGAATAATATGGATCGAATGGGAAATTTTCATCTCATTGGAAAGCCGCTCAAGATCAGGATGACTCGAAAAAGCAAGAAGCGGAGTAGGGTTCTTTTCCTGAAACGCCTTGTACATAGGCATCCCGTTTCGTTCCAGTTCGTCAAAATCGAAAACGACAAAATCGACTTCGTTCATCCGGTTTTCACTCAGGAACTGATTGAACTCTTCCAACGTTTTACATTGAGCAACCACCTTACATTTGAGAAGTTCCAGATAATTCCGAATCGCTGCCAGAGAATCGTGGCGATCACCCAATAAAAGAGCGTCAGTACGGATTTCCGAAAAATCTTCAAGAACATCGCCTTCCAACGGCAAACCGAAACGGGCGGTAAAAGTAAAGGTTGCTCCTTGTCCTTTTCGACTTTCGCAGTTGATTTCGCCTTTCATCATGCTCACGATGCTTTTGGAAATCGCCAACCCCAATCCTGTTCCGCCATATTTCCGTGTTGTGGAGGAGTCCGCTTGGGAGAAGGGGCGAAAGAGCAATCGCATTTGATCCGGCGCAATCCCGATCCCGGAATCCCGAACCGAAAAACGGAGCAATGCCGAAAGACCGTCCTGTTCCAGCATGTCAACCAGAACCCGTACCGAACCTTGACTCGTAAATTTAATCGCGTTGCTGACAAGATTGACCAAAACCTGCCGCAAACGCACCGAATCGCCCATCAGGTGAATCGGTAGACCTTCCGCCAGTTCAAAAGACAATGCCAGATTCTTTTTGTTCGCCGACTCCGCAACTAACGCGTCTAAATCGTCAATGACTTCGTTGAGAGAAAATTCGTGATATTCCATGATCAAACGTCCTGCTTCGATCTTGGAAAAATCGAGGATGTCATTGATAATTCGCAACAAGAGGCGTGCGGATTGTTCGGCGGCTTCGATATATTCTTGTTGTTTTGGCGTCAATTCCGTTCGCAGTGCGAGATTTGCCATGCCCAGAATCGCATTCATTGGCGTTCGGATTTCATGGCTCATGTTGGCAAGAAATTCGCTTTTGGTTCGTGCCGACGCTTCGGCGGCGTCACGAGCCAGCCGAAGCTCCGTTTCCACCCGCCGAATCTCCGTCACATCAATCAACCAAACCATCACCGCTTTCGTCGCGTAATAATCAATAAAAAACATGTTGGCAAGCATTTCTTTGATGTTGCCTTCTTTATTTTTCATGGTGACGGGCAGCCAGTTAATCAGACCGTTTTGGTCAAGTTCTTTTTTCAACCGTTCTCTGATTTTTTGATCGACGAAATAATCGTTGAACTGATCACCGATATTCATTCCCAACAAATCGGTTGTGAACGGGGTTACAAAAGAGACGCAATCTTTGCAATCGATAATGGTGAAGCAAACCGGACTGGAATTGAGGATATTCCGTAAAAGCAGGCGTTCGCGATCCCGTTCGCTCTGCGTCTGTTTCAGTTCCCGAAGATCGCGCGTGTAACCGATAACAATCGTATGTTCCCCGCGTTTAACACGGACAAGCGTAATTTCGGAAGGAATTGGTTCGCCGTTTTGTTTTTGGTGCATCCAGTCGAAGACAATTCGCCCGTCTCTGAATGCTTCGGCAACTCTTTCTTTTACAAGTTCGTTTGAAGGTCGTCCGTCCGGTTGAAGTTCGGGCGAAAGTTCTAAAAAGCGGCGAAAATATTCTTCTTTATTTTGCAGATTAAAAAGTTGGATTGCTTCCTGATTGCAATCGATAAGCGAAGCGTTCTCATTCCATAAACTGCAACAAAACGGGATGGCGTCGAGCATGATTTGGATTTGCTCGTTGTCGGCAAGCGATTCGGCGGACACGGTTTGGGATTCGCACAAATCTCTGACAGTGGTAACAGGGGGATTATCGGGTTGAACAAGGAGGTTACCGGATTGAGTGAGGGAATTGTCGGGTTGAACAGCGAGATTATGAGGCGTTGAAAAACGCAATGTTCCCCATAGATATTTTGTTCCCGAACGATTGAGTGCGGATTTGCCGAAAACATTCATTTGTTCCCACTGATCTTTTTCGGAATACTTAATTCGGGCGACAGCGGCGAAATCACCGAGATAACGAAGTGAATTGGCGAGTTGGAGTTCGAGAATTTGACGGTCGTCGGGGTGGACGGAAAGATCGAGAAAATCGTTCCAACTCATGGTAAACCGGGCAACCGAACTTCCGAAAAACAGTTCGATTCCGTGTTGCCCGAAAAAGATCATTTCATGAGTTGTTTCGATATAATTCCACAACAGAACGCCCGATTCACAAAGGGCATCAATGCAGAGGTCATCAATTTCCTGAAATCTGCCTTGTGTCATTTTCGGCTGGGGAATAATCAAAATTTTGAGGAAAACAAGGAATGACGCAACAAGACTTTTTTAAGATGAGATGGAATGAAATGAAATGAAATAAAATGCTTTGATGATGAATTTTGGGAAAAAGAATGATTCGATTGATATTGCGTGGACCTTGTCACTTTTCCGGTTTTCCGAACTTTCAAATTTGAAGACTGTTTAATTATAGCATTCTACAATGCTTTGGAAAAGAGACGGCGAATTGGAAAAATGGCGAAATGGAAAATGACTGATTATTTCGTTTTTTGTGGGGAATGATTTTTGCGGGTATTCCGAGATTCGCCCCGCAAGGGGCAACATAACCCAGCCCTCCGCAACGCGGTGGGTTACGATTTTCCACATCCATCGCCCTGAAATGGCAGAATATAAAAAAACTTCAGGACAACGAATCTTTCAGAAGAACACAATCCTGACCCCTTCGGGGGCAGAAAGAAATAAGAAGCGTTTTTATTTCCAATCTGTTTAGTTCATTTCGTTGTTTTGTTTTTTTGTT
>JAISQH010000552.1 GCA_031274385.1 Planctomycetaceae bacterium
CGCCTTGTTCTTTGGTGGCACCGTAATCGCCGACGCCAAGCATGATTCGTGCCGTTGTATTGGGTTGCATCCTCTTCTTGTGAGTAATGGCTAATTAGTGCCGGTAAATCAATAAAGCATTCGTTTTATCATTTACCGCCGGTGGTAAAGGGATTAAACCGGCACGTTCCAGCTAAACTAATACGCCTTTAGCGCAGGTCAATAAGCGTAATAGATTGATTTTGAAATGTCAATAGCGAATGACTTATTCTTTTACAATTCCTTACAAATAACTGATATTTAGTAATATAAGGGAAAACAAGAAAAAAATAAAGGGGTCGCGTTTCATAATTTGCATAATTTGCTCATTTTTAATCACTTCTCAAAGGGAATCTTTTATCCCCAATAACACGGAATCTCATGGAAAAATTGAAAAAAGTTGGTTGTAAATATTTTTATGAAATGAAATTATAAAAAAATTTTGTATTCTTTCTTTGTTGTTGGCGGTCAATTTTGATTTTGAGAAATTTCCGGCACCGGAAAATTCAAAAAGCACCAAGACGGAAAACCGGTTTTCCGTCTTGGTGCTTTCTGAACTTTCCGGTATGACGAGTCAATAAGGCACGAGTTATTTTTTGCGTTTTTCTTTTTCTCTTTTCTTTTTTTCTTTTTCCCGTTTTTTTCGGGCTTCATTTTTTTCCTGCGGGGTGAGTCGTTTTCCGGTTCCTTTTTTTGGCGGGGTAATTCCGGCGGTCGGATTTTTGCTCATTGCCTGAGTCATTTGTTGTACCGCCGCCATTCGGTCGCGAGGATTCATGGAGGACATGGATTTCATCATTTCAGCCATTGGTAAAAATGACTTAACGAGATCACTGATCTGCTGCGGTTGCGCACCAGACCCGGCGGCAATCCGGCGGCGGCGGCTGTTGTCAATAATTTTGGGATTTCGTTTTTCTTCCGGTGTCATGGAGTCAATAATTCCGCCGACACGCCGCATTTCCCCATCGGCATCGACATTCATATCGCCCATCATTTTACCGAATTGCCCCATTCCCGGTATGAAACTGAGGAGTTTACTAAACGATCCAAGACGTTTTGCCTGTCCCATTTGGCTGCGAAAATCGTCGAGCGTGAACTCGCCTTTCATCAACCGTTCTTGTTGTTTTTCAATCGCTTCTTTATCGAGTTTTTCTCTTGCCTGCTCAATCAGGGTCAACATGTCGCCCATTCCGAGAATTCGTCCCGCCAGCCGGTCAGGGTGAAATTCTTCGAGGGATTCGACCAATTCGCCGGTTCCAATGAATTTGATCGGAACTCCGGTGATATGTTTGACCGAAAGAGCGGCACCGCCTCGTGCATCGCCATCAAGTTTGGTCAGAACAACACCGTCCAATTCGAGAGCGTCGTTGAACGCCTTCGCGCTATTGACCGCGTCCTGACCGGTCATGGCGTCAACAACGAAATAAACTTGATCGGGTTGAAGTTGCAAGTCGATTTGCTGGAGTTGCTTCATCAACTCTTCGTCAATATGCAAACGTCCTGCCGTGTCAAGAATGAGAACATCAATACCCAGCGCAATCGCTTTTTGAGCGGCATCCTGACAAACTTGCACGGGGTCTTTACTTTCCCGATCAACATGAACCGGCACGCCGATTGATTGACCTAGAATTTCGAGTTGATCGATTGCTGCCGGGCGTTGAAGGTCAGCCGCAACCAACATCGGTTTCAAATTCCGTTTGACGAGTAATTTGCCTAATTTGCCGCAGGTGGTGGTTTTACCGGAGCCTTGTAAACCGCAGAGCATAAAGGTTGTCAGCGGTTTTTTGAGGTGCAAATCATGATCGACCGGTCCCATGAGTTGAATCAGTTCCTCATGGACGATTTTGACCAGTTGTTCGGTCGGATCGAGTAGTTTGAGAACATTTTCGCCGAGTGCTTGTTCGGAGATTCGGGCGATAAAATCTTTAACAACAGGAATACTGACATCGGCTTCGAGCAGTGATTGCCGCACCATTTCGAGACCTTCGCGCATATTTGATTCGGTCAATCTTCCTCTGCCGCGCAAGGAGCGGATTGCCGACATCAGGTTATCTTGAAGGGTTTCGAACATGGAATTTTTAACTTAGTTTGATATTATTTGAAAAAGCAAATTTCCTCTATATTATCAGGAAGATTGACATTTTGGCAATGAGGGAGGTAACGATTTTTTCCTGCTGTTTCGGATTTTATGGGAGGTTCATTTTAGTCGCGTTAGCGACGTGGGATTGCCCCCGACGAAATGATTGATTCTTTGTCATACGCTTGCGTCCGCCATCAACTTAAAGGAACTTCTAAAAACCGAGACTAACCACGAAACACACGAAATTTCACGAAAGATACAATTGTTGTAAATCGTTTGTATTAAAAAAGTTATAACAAAAGTTCTTTTCGTGTTTTTTTGTGTTTTTCGTGGTTAAAAAAGAGTTTTTAGAAGTTCCCTTAAGAAGAAATTCTCGGCGGGGGCAAGACCCAGTCGCTAACGTATAACAAGGTTTAAACAACTGATTACTGGCTACTGACTACTAAAATCTTTCCCCACAAAAAATGAAATAATCAGTATTTTTCAACATTTTTCAACAATCCGGCGAAGATTGGCGGTTACACTTGAAATATCTTTGCGTTTCGATAGAATAGGCATTTACTTCTTTTGTTTGTCATTTGGCGTCTGATTCTATATTTACTATGGACATTATTAAATTCTCGATAGAAAATCCTGTCAAGGTTGCGGTTGGTGTTTTGCTGATAATCCTTTTTGGTATTCTGGCTTTAACAGCGGTTCCGGTTCAGATGACGCCGGATGTCGAACGCCCCGTTGTTACCATCCGCACCACCTGGCAAGGACGAAGCCCGGAGGAAGTTGAAAAGTCAATCCTCATGGAACAGGAAAAAAAACTCAAAACGCTGCAAGGTCTTTATCAAATGACTTCGACGGCACAATTGGGCGAAGGACGGATTGAACTTGAGTTTACGGTTGGTTACGATATGAGCCGCGCAGTTCAGGAAACATCGAACCGGCTTAACGAAGTTCCCCGTTATCCCGACGATGTGGAACGCCCGGTGATTCGAGCCGCCAGCGCCAACACCGATGAGGCAATCGCGTTTGGTTTATTCACCTCGCAAAATAATCCCGAATTTGAAATGGCGGAGTTTTATGATTACGCTGACCGTTACGTCAAACCCGCGTTCGAACGCATTAAAGGTTTGGCGCAAGTCGATGTCTATGGCGGGCGTGAACACGAAGTTCAGGTTCGGTTCGATCCGGTCGTTTTGGCACAAGCCGGAATCTCCGTTGACGAACTGCGCACCGCCATCATGAACGATAATCTCAACGAATCCGCCGGCGATTTGTCCAACGGACGTCAGGATATTCGTTTTCGGGTTTTGGGACGATACGATTCGTTGGAACCGATTCGCAATGTCATTGTCAAATACGCGGACGGCGCCCCGATCTATCTCAAAGATATTGCAACACCTTGTCTCGCACTGAAAAAGAACACATATTTCAATCAAAGCATGGGGCGGACTTCAATGTCCATGTATTTTCGCCGCGATACCGGAGCCAACGTTTTAAGTATCATGCAAGAGGTCAACCGCATCGGCAAGGAAATTTCCAAACCGGGCGGACTGCTGGCTCTTTACAAAAATGACCGTTACCAAATCAAATTTGAATTGCTCTACGATGATTCTCTTTACATCAATAACGCGGTTGCGTTGGTTCGGGAAAATATGTACGAAGGCGGTGTGCTGGCAATTCTTGTTTTGCTTATTTTTCTGCGGAGTTTTCGACCGACGCTGATTATTTCGATTGCGATTCCGATTTCGATTGTCGGAACTTTTGTCGTTCTTTACGCCGCCGGACGGAATATCAATGTCATCTCGTTAGCCGGACTCGCTTTTGCAATCGGAATGGTAGTCGATTGCGCGATTGTTGTTTTGGAAAATATTGACCGGCATCTTCATCTCGGCAAAACGGCTCTTGTCGCCGCTTACGAAGGAACCAAAGAAGTCTGGGGCGCGGTTTTAGCGCAAACATTGACAACAGTTGCTGTTTTCGGTCCTGTTTTGACGATTCAGGAAGAATCCGGTCAACTTTTTTACGATATTGCCATTGCGGTTTCGGCATCGGTTCTGATTTCGCTGCTTGTTGCGATCACGGTGATTCCGGTTTGCGCGGTCAATTGGCTTCATGAAAAACCGGCAACAAAACATCGTTTCCCTTTAATTCATTCCATCTTCGGGCTGGCTCCGCTTTGCCAAAAACTTTCGAATGGATTTGCGCATTTTGTTTATCTTCTGACATTCCGAAGTTTGCCCGGTATTTGGGTTAGGATTTTGATTATTGTTTTTATTTTGAGTACGGCGATCTTTCTTAGTTACAATTTGATGCCGCCTGCGAGTTATCTTCCGACCGGCAACAAAAACGTCCTGAACGGCAACATGCTTCTTCCTCCGGCATATTCGATTCAACAAAATGTTCTTGTTGGTCGCCGGGCCGAAGAATTTTTGAGACCGTATTGGGAGGCGACCACAGTGGAAGAAGCGTCCGCGATTCAACAAATTACCGATACGCGAACCAATAAAGTCATTTCCAAGATACCGCCGATCAAGAGTTTTTATATTGTTGTTCGCAATCAGGGCGTTTTTATGAATGTGACGAGCAAGGACGACAACTTGGTGAAGCCGCTTGAAGTTCTTTTGAACACGATGATGAATGCGATTCCCGGTTGTTCCGGCAATGCCCAGCAGCAAGGGATTTTCGGCAGGCGTGGCGGCGGTTCCAATTCGGTACAGATTGAGGTGATTGGTTCCGACATGCAGCGGCTTCGGGATTCGACGAATTATTTGGAGCAACGGCTTGTCGGTGTTTTTTCACGGGCGGGAGTTCGAAGTGAACCGGCTAATTATGATTTGAACGGACCGGAGTGGGAAATCGTGGTGGATCAGGTTCGGGCGAAAGAACTTGGGTTGAGTGTTTTGGCGTTGGCTTATGCGTCGCGTGCGATGATTGACGGAATTTACGTGGGCGATTTCGATTATGAAGGCGACAACATTGATCTGACATTGATTCGTGACCCGGACATTCCGTTGACGCCGGACGAATTTGAAACGCTTCCCATTTCGATTCACGATTCCGACGGAATACGGCAACTCATGCCGGTTGGGCAATTAGTGCGTTTTGTCAAGGCGGATGCGTCGCAACAAATTCGCCGTGTGGAGCAGGAGCGGGCGATTCGGCTCACGGTGAGTCCGCCGCCGGAAGTGGCGTTGGAAACCGCGCAGGATCAGATTTTGAAAATTGTCGAAGAGTCCCATCGCGAAGGCGGAATGACGCCGGATACATTTGTCAAATTATCAGGAAACGCCGACAAACTTTCACAAACACGCCGGGCAATGTTAGGAAGGTGGACGGGATTTAATTTTGAATCGGTTCTCAATTTGATTTCGTCACGATTTTTCCTTTCGCTTTTGATTACGTATCTTCTTATGGCGGGTTTATTTGAAAGTTTTATGTATCCGTTTGTCATTATGTTTAGTGTTCCGTTTGCGATGGTTGGCGGTTTTGTCGGCTTGGCGATTACCAATCATTACGATCCGACGCAGCAAATGGATACGTTGACAATGCTTGGTTTTGTTTTGTTAATTGGAGTTGTTGTCAACAACGCGATTTTGCTTGTTCATCAAACGTTGAATTTTATGAAAGGTCGCGGCGAATCTGAAACGGATATTATTGAAAAACTTGGTTATCGTGAAGCGATTCGTGAGGCGGTTCGAACGCGGATGCGTCCGATTTTCATGACTTCGTCGGCGGCAATTACCGGCATGGCGCCGCTGGTCTTGAAATCCGGTGCTGGCAGTGAGTTATATTGTGGGATTGGTTCTGTGGTGATTGGCGGTTTGGTTTGCTCGACCATTTTCACGCTTTTTGTTGTCCCGCTCATGCTGAGCCTGGCGATTGACTTCCAATTTGGTCTTGCCCGGTTGTTCGGAAAAAAAGTCAAAGATTAGGCATTGAAAATTAAGAATCAAAGATCAAATATTCCTAAAATTGAAAAAATGATGTTGACATTATTTTTTTCTCCGTGTAGTATATTGCGATTGAGCTATGATTCTGCCGTTTGTCAGGCGAATCACCAACAGATTAAACCGGGCGTTTAAGATTCAACGCCTAAAAAAGGAGATTTTACTA
>JAISQH010000582.1 GCA_031274385.1 Planctomycetaceae bacterium
CAACAAGGTAATCAATCGGGACAACAAGGCAATCAATCGGGACAACAAGGCAATCAATCGGGACAACAAGGCAATCAATCGGGACAACAAAGTAATCAATCGGAACAACAAGGCAATCAATCGGGGCAAAATCAAATGCCATCGAGTGTTGGCGACGAAAATGGAACATCCGGTGTGACCGGTCAACCGTCTAGCGGAGGAAGTGGAAGATCAACCTCTAATATTGAAACATTGCCGGAAGACCCGAATTTGGAATACACGAAAAAGATGACGAATCTTGTTTTGGAGTACCTTGAGGATCAGTTGAAGGAAAAGCCGAGTCAGGAACTTTTGGACAATCTTGGTTGGACAGAAAAAGAACTCCGCGAATTTCATCATAAGTGGCTGAAAATGTCAGAACAGAGCCGGCGTTCTGAGAATAAGACGACCAATGATGATACGAAATGGAGAGAGGCGTTTAAGAGTCTTGGTTTGAGACCGGGTCAGGATCGTCAACAGTTACAAAAATCCCGAACCGGAGTTCAAGACGAAAGCAAGGCAACAGAATCGCAACGATTCGCTCCGCCGTCTGCAATCAAAGAACGATTTAAACGTTACACTGAGGGAATTGGTAAATAATTGGCAAATCATTGGTTAATCATTGGTTAAAAAATTTGAAATTCTGTAATATTTAATCCAAAGATGACGACAACCATCAAGGACGAGGAAATACCGCAGTATCCGGCTCAAAGAACAATTTATGTTGTTCTTTGGGCGTTGTGTATTTCGCATCTTTTCAACGATACGTTTCAATCACTTATTGCGGCGAGTTATCCGTTGCTTAAAGATTCGCTTTTGTTGTCGTTCACGCAGATCGGTTTAATTGCAACAACATTTCAATTTACCTCGTCGATTTTCCAACCTATTGTCGGCTGGTACACTGACAAGCATCCTCATCCGTATTTGTTACCGATTGGAATGTCCTCTACATTGACCGGAATTCTTTTGCTTTCGTTGGCGCAGACTTTTCCGTTGGTTCTTATTTCTGTTGCGCTGATTGGTTTCGGTTCGGCAATATTTCATCCTGAATCATCACGGATTGCGTACATTGCATCTGGCGGGCGGTTTGGGTTGGCTCAATCGTTGTTTCAGGTTGGCGGCAATGTGGGTTCTTCGTTGGGACCGCTCCTTGCGGCAATTCTTATTGCGCCTTACGGTCAAAAAAATATTGCCTGGTTTGGAATTGTTGTTTTCTGTTCGATTTTGTTTATGATTCCGATTGGACGTTGGTATGCACGAAAATTGGAACAGATGAAGCAGCCGAAAAAAATGAAACAAAAAAATCGGACGGCTGAAAATGGGATGCTGCCGAAATACAAAGTAATTATTTCCGTTGCGATATTATTGGGGCTTGTTTTTTCGAAAAACGTTTATACGGTTAGTTTGACGAATTTTTATACGTTTTACCTTATTGAGAAATTTCATGTTTCGGTACAATATTCTCAGTTTTTCCTTTTTATTTTTCTTTTTGCGGTTGCTGCCGGAACGATTGTTGGCGGTCCTATTGGTGATAGAATCGGACGAAAATATGTGATTTGGGTTTCTATTCTTGGAGCGGCTCCGTTCACATTATTATTACCTTATGTCAATTCGCTTTGGGGAACCTGTGTTTTAACGGTTATTATTGGTGCCATTATGGCGTCGTCGTTTCCGGCGATTCTGATTTACGCACAAGAATTAGTGCCGGGTAAAGTCGGAACGATTGCCGGTTTGTTCTTTGGTTTTTCGTTTGGAGTTGGCGGTATTGCGTCTGCTTTTTTGGGGGGTCTTGCCGACTACGGCGGGATTGAATTGGTGTATGATATTTGTTCGTTTATGCCGTTGTTGGGATTTATTACGTGGTTTCTGCCGAATATCCGAATAAAATAAGTATAAGAGTACAAACGCAAATTGGGAGAGAGTCTCATGTATGAAGTGGAGATGAAGTTCCGAGTTACGAATATTGAGTTGTTTGAGGAGCATCTCAAAACGCTTGGCGGCGAATTGGGACCGATGGTGGAAGAGGTGGATCAATTTTACCAACATCCGCAGCGGGATTTTTTGGTAACAGACGAATGTTTACGTTTACGTCGGCGTAGATTGCCGAACGGTGTGGAGGAAAAATTTCTAACGTACAAAGGACCGAAGATGGATCGTGAGACGAAAACGCGTCGTGAAATTGAAATTCGTCTTGGCTTGGAGGAACCTTGGGAGTTGATCTTAGATGTGCTGGGATTTCGGGCGACGAAGGAGATGGTTCGTAAATTCCGTCGTTGCAGTGAGTTATTGATATCGGATCAATTGGTGGTAGTGGTTCTTGATTTTTTACCGGAGTTGGAAAAGCGTGATGGGGTTGGAACTTTTGTGGAGTTGGAAACGATTGCATCGGAATCGGATTGGGAGTTGAAGCGTGAGTTGATCATAAATTTATCGAAAGAATTTGGGTTTTCTGAGTCGGTGCGAACGAGTTATCTTGATCTTTTGACCCGAACGGTTCCCCCATCTTGACAGCGAGTCATAATATGGGAAAATAGCCAAACTTGAAAGTGAGTTGTTGGTAATTGACTGACAACGAACAGTCGATTGGATGGATTGAAGGGCGATTAGCTCAGTTTGGTTAGAGCACTAGCTCGACAAGCTAGGGGTCACAGGTTCGAGTCCCGTATCGCCCAATCTATCTTCTTTGACAGCATGGACTTCCGTCAAAAACCGGTGAAATGTTGTGAGAAACTCTGTATAAATTCACCTTCTCTTTTCAAAACATCTTGTTGTGGTTGTTTCCAATACGATTCGTCGAAACTTCTTTCCAGAGCGAAGTTTAGCTCCGAAATTGCGAGATGCAAATTGGAATGAGAACGAATAAAATCATTGAGATTTTGAAACATCAATTCGTCTTTACAAAGCATCCTCAAAATACCCGACATACTTTTGAAATTTCCCATGTTAAGCGGGAATTTTAACGGAAAAATGGGAGTTTCGGTGGGAGTTTTGGTGGGAAGTGTTACCACGAAACGGTAAACGCCCCAAACATTTTACCGGTCAAACGAGTAATCAACTTGACAGCGGTAATCAACCCATGTTCGGTGGGAGTTTCGACAGCAATAATGGGAATGTCAGCGGTAACAACCGTTTTACGCCCCTGTCCGATTTGAGCGTATTGAATATCATCCATCGGCTGAATGTAATGTTTTCTCCGTAACTTTTCCAAATAGGGAATCAACTCACAGAATAACGGAACGCGACGTTTACCGGTTTTCCACGAGTCTGAAAAATACCGAGCGTTTGTTCAGAGTTTTGGTACTCAAAATCCGACCAACGTAAATGCAATATCTCCCCTCTCCGAAGCCCGGTATATCGAGCAAACGCCAAAACTCCCGCCAACTCAACATTATCTCCCATTGCCTTAATGGTCTCTTCAATCTGATCACAAGAGATATATACTTCAAACGGGTAGAGATTGGACATTTTCAAACGTTTGAAATTGCATTGTCATCAGGGTTTTTAGTTCAGCGTGATATTGTTTTGTTCCCTGCCGAACACAATTCTCAATCGCCT
>JAISQH010000584.1 GCA_031274385.1 Planctomycetaceae bacterium
CAAAATGCTGTTGGCTTGCGAAACATTTTTTTGCGCGGCTTGAATCCCTTTGATGTCAGCCCGCATTGCTTCCCGAATAATCAATCCTGCCGGATCGTCCTGAGCGGTGTTGATCCGCAGTCCCGTTTCCAAACGCCGTGTTGAGTTTGCAATTTCGTTGCTGATACGGTTGTAAGACAAAACCGATCGCATTTCAGGAATGTTGGTACTAAAATAGATTGTCATAGTGTCGATTATTTGTTAAATGTCAAAATTACCGGTTATCACGATTATTTCGCATACGACGAATCTAATCGTTTTAACGAATGTATTGGTATTTTAGACAAGATAAATCGACTAGTCAATCGTCTTCTTGAGAAAAATTAGAAAAAATAGAAAATTTGTTAAAATTGTTAAATTTGTTAGAATTGCTAAGATTGTTAAAATCGTAAAGCATTCAAAATGAGTTGCGTGCAAATGAACAAGAGAAAATAATTCAAATGTCTGAACTTTGATTAAACTGATTAAACTGATTTACTGATTGACTGTAATTTTATTTTTTACCGTCAATCAGCGTTAATCATTAAATCCGTTTCATCAAAGTTCAGACAACCTTTAATCTTATCAAGTGGCTGATTGACTTTTTCCAAAGTAAGGGTATCCTATAAAGCGAACGTACTAATCAATAACTAATAAAACGATGGACGACTCACAGCGTATCGTAATCACTGGCGTCGGACTGACGGCACCAAACGGCAATAATCTGGCGGATTTTCGCGCCGCGCTTTTGAACGGTAAAAGCGGTATTTCACCTTATGAAATCCGCTATTTCGGAAAAACGCTTGCCGGAGTTTGCCATTTTGACGCGGCGAAGTATCAGAAAAAAAAGGACTTGCGTCGCGGAACCCGTGCCGGAAGTATTGCGATCTACTGTGCTAACGAAGCCGTACTTGACAGCGGAATCGATTGGTCAACCGTCGATACGTCACAAGTCGGTGTTTTCGTTGGTATTACGGAACACGGCAATGTCGAAACGGAAAATGAAATTCATAATATTAAACAGTTCGATTATGATTGTTCAACATGGTCGCATTTTCATAATCCGCGAACAGTTGCAAACAATCCGGCAGGAGAAATTACGCTGAATTTACGGATTACCGGACCGCATTATTGTCTTGGTGCGGCGTGTGCGGCGGGAAATGCGGGAGTGATTCAAGGTGTTCAGATGCTTCGGCTTGGCGAAGTGGATTTGGCGTTGGCAGGCGGTGTTTCGGAAAGTATTCACACGTTCGGAATTTTTGCGGCTTTCGCAGCGGAAAACGCCTTAGCACGCCACGAAAATCCAACCAAAGCGTCAAGACCATTCGACAAAAACCGGAATGGTATTGTGATTTCGGAAGGCGGTTGTATTTTGACATTGGAACGGTTTTCCGACGCAAAGAAACGCGGTGCAAAGATTTACGGCGAAATTGCCGGTTACGCAATGAACAGTGATGCCAGCGATTTTGTATTGCCAAACCCGGAACGGCAGGCTCAGTGTATGGAAAAGGCGTTGAAAAAAGCCGGTTTGGAACCGGAGCAAATCGACCTTGTGAGTACACACGCCACCGCAACTCCTTCCGGTGATATTCAGGAAATTGCGGCAATCCGGCAGGTTTTCAACGGATCGAAAAAGACGTATATTAACAACACAAAGAGTTTTATCGGTCATGCAATGGGATCGGTTGGCGTTTTGGAACTGGCGGGTAATCTCCCGTCATTCTCGGATGGTGTTGTACATCCGACCATCAATTGCGAAAACCTTGATCCCGATTGCGAAATTGACAACCTCGTCATCGGAACACCAAAATCAGTCGGTAATGTCCACTACATTTTGAATAATTCGTTCGGTATGGTCGGTATCAATTCCGTCGTGGTGGTCGGCAAAGTGAATGTATAAAAATATTGTATATTGTATATTGTATAAGATATTGCAAGTAAAATACTTAAAAAAGAATGAATAGGGAAACTGCCATTAAATTGGTTGTCCGTCTCATTGTTTGGACGCAGGAGGAAAAGATCAAATGGAAACGACTTCGTTATGATCCTTCTGTGCAGCACCAACTGAGGGATATTCCGTATGGCGGGATTATTTATACTGTTGTGATTGATGACTGCTATTTTCGGCTTTACCAAATTAAACAGCCGGGCAGTTATCTTGGCGAAACTTACAGTTCTCAGGAAAGGATGCAGGCGGATCCTGATTATCTTTTCAAGATTGCGTTGGATGTCCTTGATGCCGATGGCGATTTGGAATATGCCTTTGAACCGATTTATGCGATGGTCGGACTGTATGAGATCGTTCGGGAACACTGTGCTCCGTCACTCAAAAAAATCGAAACTTTGTTGGCTGATTAAGAGCCATAAACTAAAACTACTTCAACACATTCTTAACTCTTCCTCCCCATGACCGGACAAGAAATCCGAGAAGCCGTCATTAGTATTCTTTCCGATATTGCACCGGACGAAAATTTTGCGTCAATGAAAGACGAAATCTCGTTCCGCGACCAGTTTGAAATGGACAGTATGGATTTGCTCGATATTGTTCTTGAACTGCGTAAGCGTTACCGGGTGCAGATTCCCGAAGAAGATTATCCGAAACTCGATAATATGAACAGTACGGTTGAATACCTGCTGCCGCTGATGAATCCATGATCGCAGTCGATCTCGGTAACACACGAGCCAAATTCGGTTTTTTTCAAAGCCACAATCATTGTCAAGAGGCGTTTCCGGTTCCTGATTCGGTGTTAGCTCTGACGTCTGCCGATTTTGCGTCGCTCACTGATTGGCTTGACGGAATTGCCGCGCCGACAACTTGGTACATCACCCGAACCGGAAATTTTCCATGGAATGATTGGCAAACCCGGCTAACTACCTTTCGTTCTTGTGATCGTTTTGAGGAACTTGTCAATCAAGAAATTCCGATTTTGATTGATGTCGAATTTCCCGAAAAAGTCGGTATTGACCGTCTTTTATCGGTTTATGCGGCATCTTGTTGGAAATCGCTTCCTGAGAACGGGTTGCTTTTTGAAAAGAACACGCGGATTTTAGTTGTTGACATCGGCACTGCGATAACAGTTGATTTACTTTCGGGCGAAGATTACTTTGCAGGCGGTGCTATTTTGCCCGGTTTGAATGTTGTTTCGGAAGCGTTGGCGAACATCTCGCCGAGATTGCCTAAGATACCGGTGAATAATCTTTCTTTTGCGGTTTATCCCGGCAAAAACACGGAAGAGGCTCTTGCTGCCGGAATTTATTGGGGAGCGATTGGGGCGATTCGCCAGTTTCACCAAATTGTCGAAACAACACTCCACGACGCCGGATTACCGAGTCAGGTTCCGCTTTTTCTGGTTGGTGGCAACGCCGAACACCTTCATACCGGTCTTTCACTTTTTGTAAAATCAGAAAATTTGTTCCTGTTTCCCAATCTTGTTTTGAGTGGAATTGCTTTAACAGTTCGAAATCGACCGAATATTCCTGCTGCTTAGCTTCTGGTGTTTAAAAACTGTTGAATGTTTTAAGAACAGCCCGCGGGGGGAATCGAACCCTCAACCTCAGCTTTACGAAAGCTGCGCTCTGCCAGTTGAGCTACGCGGGCATTCATTTTAACAAAGTCATTTTTACAAATTTAGCGTTCCCGATATGTGATCCTGCCGCGACTCATGTCATACGGACTCACTTCCACTGCAACACGATCTCCCGGAACAACTCGTATTCGAAATTTACGCATTTTACCCGCTAATCGGCACAACACAATATGATCCATGTCGTCCAACTTCACCCGGAATGCCCCACGTACCTCTTCCGTGACCACACCGGATAACTCAATAACTTCTTCTTTTCCTTTTGATTCTGACATCGTTTTTGTATCCTCAGATACCTTTCTATTTATTATTCATAATTCATTAAAATATTCATATTCAAAAAATCACGCACTCATTCTATACTTAAAAAAACAAATTCCAAGACCCCCCAAGTCACCAAACCGCAAGATTCAAAATAGATCATGTTACGCACAAAAGCACAAAAAATACGAAAATTTTTCGGGAATCGAAATTTCTTTGCGTCTTTGCACGCAATTCTTAAAAAACAAAATAGACAATTTCAAAACAGAATCAGCCGGAAAACTTCTTGTGTTTTCCGGCTGGTTTTTTGTCGTATTATCGAACTTGAAGGGCGATTTCACCGGCTAAACTGCGGTAATCTTCGGCTCCGTTGGAATTGGAATCGTATTCGAAAATCGGACGACCAAAACTAGGGGCTTCGGCAAGTTTGATGTTACGGCGTATCTTGGTCTGGAACATTTGCGCATTTGACCAAACGGTTGGTTGGGTGTGTTTCTGTTGAAAAAAGGCGTCAATATCCTGAGCCACTTCCGACGCCAAACGGGTTTGACCGTCGTACATGCAAAGAATCACACCACTTAACATCAATCGGTCATTGAGACGCCGAGCAACGAGTTCGATCGTTTTGAGCAACCGGCTCAGACCATGCAACGCCAGAAAATGCGGTTGAAGCGGAATAAAAACCTCATCAACCGCCGTTAAAGCATTGATTGTCAGAACCCCAAGCGAAGGAGGACAATCAATGAAAATATAATCGAATTTCATCTCATCGGCAGCCAGTTTGTCACGGAGAATCATTTCCCGCCCCACAACACCAGCCAATTCCAATTCCGCTGCCGCCAAGTCAAGATGAGCAGGAATAATCCAAAGATTTTCCCCCGCTTGCTTGCGGACATCGGACAAGTTCATATCGCCAACCAATACATTGTAAATCGAATCAAATTCGACTTGGGGTTCAATTCCGAAATGCAATGTTGCGTGGGCTTGCGGGTCAAGGTCAATCAAACAGACTTTTGCTCCGGTTGCCGCCAATGCCGCACTGACATTGACTGCCGTGGTTGTTTTACCAACACCGCCTTTTTGATTCATAATCGCGATGGATCGCATAATTCCTCATTCCTCCGTGAAATTTTTTTCAAACAAACCGGAATGTTCCGTTTCCGAAACACGTCCAAGTACAGGAACGGCTTATTATATCTGATTTGCCATCATTGTCCAAGAGCAATTTTTCATTTCTCGTTGTGCCGACTGTTGCCAATAAATGAAGGATTATTTTGATTCGCAGAACCAATGACAAGGGCACTGTCAACATTTTGGGACATCATTGGACGGTGGACAAACATTGGGCGAACCGTCTGGTAAGAGCGGAAATCAAACTCGATAAAAATTGTATTGAGTTCTATCGATTGAGGCGAAAAGAACCCAATGATCAACCCTTGTTG
>JAISQH010000037.1 GCA_031274385.1 Planctomycetaceae bacterium
CTTTTATTTTACGTTTCGATTCTGTAAAACAAATTGTTGCGATAACAGAACTTCCCCGACTTCCGGCAGCACAAACCGGTGCAATGGCAACTGTTGTCGGAAATCGGGTCTATTTTTTCGGCGGTCAAAACCGGAACAATTTTTCAAACGAAATGATTTCACTTGATCTTTCCAAACCGTCTCAAGGTTGGAAAATTGAACCAAAATTGCCGAAACCGCTTGCGTTTGCTGTTGCAGTTACTCAATCGAACGGCGAAACGAATTGTATTTATCTTTTTGGCGGACGGGCGAAGTTGCCGGGCGATTCTGTCACAAAATTTTCCGATGCCGTTTATTCCTTTCACCCAAACACCGGAATCTGGCACGAAGAATCACGGTTGCCAATGCCGCTTGCGGCTGGTTGCGGCAGCGCGTTGGGAATGGCTTCGGTTTTTCTCATCGGCGGTGACAACGGCGAATTTTTCAATGACAACGAACGCCGACAAAAAATAATCGATACAGAAAACGATCCAATTGTTAAACAAAAACTTCTTGTCGAAAAAAAACGGCTCCTCGAAGAGCATCAAGGTTTCCGGCGTGAAGTTTTTTTGTACAATACAATTACCAAAGTCTGGACAATTCCGTTTCATCTCCCGGAAGGTTCGCAAGTAACAACATCCGCTCTGCTCCGAACTTCAGATCAAGGATCAAGCGTAATCATTCCGTCCGGTGAATCGAAACCGGGTGTTCGAACCAATCAAATCAATTCGTTTCAAATTTTCAACAAGACACGATTCACGCTGATTGATTACGGTGTTTTGGCATTGTACCTGTTTTGCGTACTAGGACTTGGTTTTCTTTTCATGCGGAAAAACGCAACACAAAGCGACTTTTTTCTCGGCGGCGGCAGACTTCCTTGGTGGGCAGTCGGAATCAGTATTTTCGCAACAATGCTCAGTGCCATTACCTTTCTTTCTGTTCCGGCAAAAGCCTTTGCAACCGAATGGCGAATGTTTCCGTACAATCTTGCAACATTGTTGGTCGCTCCGATTGTTATCCGTTACTACCTTCCATATTTCCGAAACATGAATCTCGGAACCGCCTATGAATATCTGGAAATCAGGTTTAACCGGACTATTCGCTATTTCGCGTCTGTTCTTTTTGCGTTTTTTATGATTTCACGTATTGCGATTGTTCTTTTTCTGCCGTCTCTGGCGTTAAATATCGTCACAGGAATAGATGTCTATTTTTGTATCGTTCTCATGTCGCTGGTGACAATGGCTTATTGTACATTGGGCGGTATGGAGGCGGTGGTGTGGAACGATGTGATGCAAGGAATTATTCTTCTTCTCGGAGCGGTTTTGTCGCTTGCGGTTCTTGTTTTCACGTCACAGGGTGGAATCGTTGGTTTTTTTGAAACAGCTTGCGCCGCCGGAAAATTTCATACGTTCGATTTTCGTTTCGATTTGACGCAGCCGGTTTTCTGGGTTGTCATAGCGGGAGCGTTT
The DNA here is from genome assembly GCA_031274385.1 of Planctomycetaceae bacterium. Lineage (GTDB taxonomy): Bacteria > Planctomycetota > Planctomycetia > Pirellulales > Thermoguttaceae > WRKP01. The sequence continues at coordinate 1,488 of JAISQH010000037.1, forward strand.
GCGAATAATCTGATTGTGTATTCCAGCGATCAGTCTTTGGTTCAACGATATATGTGTACAACAAATGACCGTCAGGCAGTCCGAAGTATTTGGCTCAACGCTTTATTGGCAATTCCTGTTATTTTACTCTTTTTTCCGATTGGAACGGCGTTATTTACGTACTATGCCGGAAATCCCGAACAATTCGATGCCGGTTTGAAAAACGCCGATGCGATTTATCCGTTATTTATTGTTAATGGTCTTCCGCCCGGTCTTTCGGGACTTGTGATTGCGGCGATTTTTGCCGCCGCCATGTCAACACTCTCCGCTAATATCAATTCTGTTTCCGTTTCGATTTCTGTTGATTTTCTGAACAATTGGTTTCCGAATTTTTCGCAACGTTATCCGGTTCGTATTCCGCAGGCGGTCGGTATTCTTGCCGGTTTTATCGGAATGGCTCTCGCCTTGTTCCTTGCAACATGGGATGTCAAATCGCTTTGGGATCAGTTTAATACGTTTCTCGGACTTTTCACCGGCACGCTTGGCGGTCTTTTTCTGATGGGAATTTTTTCAAAACGAATCAACAGCGTTGGCGCAATGTTCGGATTGATCTTGTCATTTTTGACGGTTCTTACTGTTCATTTATACACGCCGTTATCGTTCCTGCTTTACGGACTTATCGGAATGATTTCATGTTACGTGATTGGTTTTGTCGTCAGCCTGTTTTCGGGCAGCCCCGCCAAAACTGTTGTCGTCACAAAAAAATACGAACCAACACCGTAACCGGTTTTCACCGATTTGTATAACATTTAATATTTAATATTTTACAACATTTAACCTTTATTAAAACACAATGTTTCAAGGACTCATTGCTGCGACTCACACACCGTTTCAACAAAACGGCGATCTAAAATTGGAAGTCATTCCGAAATACGTTCAATATCTTCTTGATTGCAAGATGGATGCGTTGTACGTGAACGGTTCGACCGGCGAGGGAATTAGTTTGAGTGTTGACGAACGTCAAACGGCACTCGAAGCGTTTGTTCATGCGGTTGGCGGCAGACTGCCGATCATTGCCCAAGTCGGAGCCAATGCTCTTACGGATTGTCAGAAGTTGGCGGCACACGCTGAAAAAACAGGAGTTACGGCAATTAGTGCTTGCGCTCCGAGTTATTTCAAAGTGACAACTGCTTCGTTGCTCGTTGATTTGATGAAAGAAATTGCGGCTGCGGCTCCGAAAACGCCGTTTTATTATTACCACATTCCGAGATTTACCGGTCTTTCGATTGAGATCGGGCGGTTTCTCAAAGAAGCGGAAACAAAAATTCCGACATTGCGCGGAATGAAATACACCGATACAAAAACGTTCGAATATCTTGAAGCCCTTGAATATGGGAATCGAAAACTGAATGTTCTTTGGGGTTGCGACGAGATGCTGCTTTCGGCATTGGCGGTTGGTGCGCCCGGAGCGGTTGGTTCAACGTATCCGCTTTGTAATATTGTTTCACGACAAGTTTTGAACGCTTGGAACGAACGTGATTTTGAAAAAGCGAAATGTTGGCAACTTCGCAGTTGGGAATACGTGAAGGTATTGTGCCGTTACGGTGATTTGTTGTCCGGGCAGCGGATTTTGATGAAATCGTTTGGTCTTGATCTTGGAGCGTGCCGGTTGCCAATTGAAATGATGTCCGAAGAAGCCGGAAAAAAAATGCTCGCCGATCTTAAAACCATCGGCTATTACGATTGGCAAGGTGTTCCCGAACAAAAATCATAACCGTTTATAAAAATGTTGCATTTACCGCGAAAATGTACAAATTTTTAAATTGTGAAATGATAAAATTATGAAATAAAAATTTTGTGATGTTTGAAAAAAGAGGTTATTACGTTAATTTCATGCGTTGTTTTCTTGCGAGGCGACGAGGAGTTGTTT
>JAISQH010000121.1 GCA_031274385.1 Planctomycetaceae bacterium
ACAAGAAGTCGGAAATCTGGTCGATCCGTCAATGTTGCCAACATCAAAACCGGTTGCGACGAAAGCGGCACTGCCCCCATCGGTTTCTGCCTCATCGCCTGCCGAACCCCACAAATCCGAAGAACCGAAAACGCCGCTTCAGGTTTCCGTATTGCCCAATGCCGATCACGATCATGCCGACCACGCAATCGCCAAACCTGCCGCCAGTACAGCCGGCGCGTCGGCTCAAAAAGGAAAACAAGATATTCGCGTTGATTTGCATAAACTCGATATTCTTATCAATCTTGTCGGCGAACTTGTTATCGCGGAGTCGATGGTCACACGTTGTCCCGCTGTTTCCCATGTTGAAGACGAATATTACAATCGGGCAAAACACCAACTTCGGCGAATCTGCGATGATTTACAAGATGTTGCGATGGCGGTTCGGATGATTCCGTTGTCCGCGACATTTCGGAAAATGATCCGGTTGGTTCACGATTTGGCGACGAAATCGGGTAAAAAAATCAAATTGAATCTTGTCGGCGAGGAAACCGAAGTCGATAAAACCGTGATTGAACAGATTGCCGATCCGTTGGTTCATATTGTCCGCAACAGTTGCGATCACGGAGTTGAATTGCCGGAAGAACGAACCAATGCGGGAAAATCAGAAACCGGAACCGTCACACTCGAAGGAAAACACGAAGGCGGTGAAGTTTGGATCATGATCACTGACGACGGACGCGGTCTCAATCGGGAAAAAATTATTTCAAAAGCGATTGAAAAGGGGCTTGTCGGTGCCGAAGTCAAAGATTGGTCTGATGAACGGGTTTTCAAATTGGTCTTTGAACCCGGTTTTTCGACTGCCGACAAGGTGACGGATATTTCCGGTCGGGGTGTTGGAATGGATGTTGTGAAACGGAATATCGAGAAACTGAACGGTCGAATCGACATTGTTAGCAAAACCGGACAAGGAGCAACTTTTACGCTTCGTATTCCGTTGACGCTGGCGATTGTTGATGCAATGCTGGTTCGGGTTGGCGATGGCAAATACATGATTCCGACTCTGACAATTCGGGAAAGTCTTGTTCCGACCATGAATCAAGTGACCGTAACACCGGAAGGGCGTGAAATTCTTCGGTTGCGTGAAGAAATGGTTCCGATTGTTCGGCTTTACGATGTTTTTGCCTGCAAGCCCGGCGCGGAAAAACTCAAAGACGGTATTCTGATTGTTGCGGAAGACAGCGGGCGGTCGTTTGCGTTTTTTGTGGATGAAATTATTGGTCAGCAACAAACAGTGATCAAGGGCTTACCCGATTATATTGGGGAAGCCAATGGTTTTTCGGGTTGTACGATTCTTGGTGACGGAACGGTGAGTTTAATTGTTGATGTTGGTGCGGTGAGCCAGATGACGGGTTCGTTCCATGCTTCGCCGGTCAACAAGGCGTCGGCGTGGTCAGACGACTCGGCGGCTCCAACCAGCAACAACACTTACTCCGATATTTCCTTTGCCGACCTCGAATCTCAAGTCGTTTAACCAATTGTTTAACCAATTGTTTAACAATTGGTTAAAATTGTTTAATCCCTCGTTAAACCCGCCGCTCTTTTTTCTTTGTAGATTGTTCACGGATATTTTAATTTAATAAACTTGTTCCATTACTGTTGTTATTGTCAACAGATTTTACAGATGATACAGATTTGTTTTTTATTGAAATCTGTTAAATCTGCATAATCTGTTGACAAAAACTAAAACACCATTACACTCTTTTTCAAGTTTTGGAACAAGTCTAATCTTTCACCACGAAAGTCAATAACCCTAAATCATGTCAGAACTTAACTCTTCTCCAAACGAACACGAACACGAAGCCCAACCAACAAAATTACTTGTTCCGGTTGCGATTGTTATTGCTCTTCTTCTTGTTTTGTACGGCGGTCTTGTTTGGCAAGGTTTGCCGCAAAAATGGACGGAATTGGCAAATGCTCCGCACCACGAAGCCGGACATCAACATGCCGGACTCGAACACGCCGAACATGCCGAACATGCTACTACTCAAGAAACTCCAATTATTCAAGAAACTCCAAAAACGGAAACTCCGCATCATCCGCCTTATATTATGGTTGTTCCGTTTGCGGTCTTGTTGCTTTGTATTGCGTTCTTGCCGCTTAATCCGTCTGCTGCCCGGTTTTGGGAAAAAAATACGAACAAATTTCTTGTTGCTGCCGTGTTGGCGTTGCTTACGTTGCTTTATTATTTTTTCGCCTGCGATTTTCCGGTCGAATTGCATTGGCCCGGTCATTCTCTTGTTGAGCCTTCACAGGGCGGTTTTGAGGTTGCGAAGGCGGTTTTTGTCAACGCTATTTTGAATGAGTTTATTCCGTTTATTATTCTGCTTTTTTCACTTTTTACGATAACCGGCGGCATCCGAATTGAAGGTGATTTGAAAGCCAGTCCGTTTGTTAATTCCGTCATTCTTTTTATTGGAACGCTTCTTGCGAGTCTTGTCGGAACCACTGGAGCGGCGATGCTGTTGATCCGGTTGCTGCTTGAAACAAACCAGCAACGCCGATACAAAGTCCATACGATTATTATTTTCATTTTTTGCGTTTGCAATTGTGGGGGTTGCCTTACACCGCTTGGTGATCCGCCGCTTTTTCTTGGATATTTGCGTGGGGTTGCGTTTTCATGGACCTTGTTTGCACTTTGGCCCGCGTGGATGTTTGTCAATTTGATCCTGATTGGTTTCTATTTCCTTTGGGACACGGTTTGGTATTATCCTAAGGAGTCAAAAGAAGACAAAGAAGCCGATCAAAATCAGCAAACCGCTCTTAAAATTTCCGGTTATTTTTTGAATATTCCGTTGCTTGCGGGTGTGGTTGCTGCGGTCATGTTTCTTGATCCCGGCAAGGCAATTCCGGGAACAGATTGGCATCCTTGGTGTTATTTACGCGAAGCCGTTCAGTTGGGGCTTGCTGCGATTTCGTTGTTTTTCGGCAGCCGCGAAATCCGGCACAAGAATTTTTTCAACTTTTTGGCAATCGGCGAGGTGGCGGCGTTATTTTTCGGCATTTTTATTTGTATGCAGGCTCCGCTCCAGATATTGAATTACGAAGGCAAGAACATTGTTGCCCGTGCTGAGCAACAAACCGGAATTGAAAAGACAAAACTATTTTTCTGGGCGACCGGTTCACTCAGTTCGGTGCTTGACAACGCTCCGACTTACGTTGTCTTTTTTGAAACCGCGAAATCGCTTTCGCCGAACAGTGAGGAAGAATTGCAAAACGATCCTGAATGGAAGAAAAAATACGACAACGGTCAATTGGTTCCGGTGGGCAAGAACGGTTTTATTGATTACCATCTTTTGGTTGCGGTGGCATTGGGTGCGGTGTTTATGGGATCGATGACGTATATCGGCAACGGTCCGAATTTTATGGTGAAGGCGATTGCGGAACAATCCGGTGTTAAGATGCCGGGTTTCTTGGGCTACATGGTTTACAGTTTCCTGATTCTGCTGCCGTTATTGGTTGTGATGACCTTGTTTTTCCTCTAGTACCAAGTTCTCTAAATTTTATCCTGCACTTTCCAAAAATTTTAAACCAAAGTTCCCTTGTTTTTCTCATTTTTGGGTCAATTTTGAGTTTTTTAAACCGAAGTTCCAGCAAAAAAGCCATTTTTTTGCTGGAACTTCGGTTTAATTTTTGTACTTCGCTTGTTT
>JAISQH010000155.1 GCA_031274385.1 Planctomycetaceae bacterium
AACCCTTTTCGCCTTCAATCCGGTAATACGGTTTATCTGTTTTGTAAATGATTTCCAAACCGTTAGCGTAACGGTATTTAATTTCGAACTTGAGTAAAACGTTCCAAAAACTTTCCGGTTCGGGATAGGTTCCGGTTCCTTCAATTTCAACAGGAAATGTCCGGTCAAGTCCGAGTGACCAAAGTGTGCCGTTGAGCAAATGCGTTCCCCAGTTTGTTACCATACCGTCACAATAATAAAGATGCCGCATCCAACCGGGGCGATTCTGGATATTGTGCGGTGTGTGTACACGGTTCAGCGTGTAAGGAGCCTTGATTGCGGTTCCTTGCCAACGTTCGTAATCCAGTTCCTGAGGAACAGGCATTTCAGTTTGCGGCGGACAGGGAACATCGCTTTGCGGAACAGCAACAAGAACGTTTTTAATTTTTCCAAGCCGACCATTCCGAACAAGTTCCGCTGCCTGATGTGCCGCTTTACCGCTCCGAAATTCGCTGTCAACCCGGAAAATCCGCTTTGTTTCCGCCGAAACGTTCACGAGTTCTTTTCCTTCGGCGATCGTTCGGATGATTGGTTTTTCCAAAGCGACATGTTTACCGGCTCGCATTGCGTCAATTGCTTGGGCGGCGTGCCAGTGATCCGGTGTCGAAATCATCACGGCGTCAATGTCGGATCGTGCCAGAAGTTCTTTGTAATCGACGTAAGTTTCAATACTTGCCGGTTTGAGAAGCGAAACGCTTTTTTCGTACAATTCGAGAACTTTCTTTTTGGCTTCGGCAAGCCGCCAAGAATCAACATCACAAAGTGCAACAACCTGATTCCGTTTATTCCGAACAAAACCCGGAATATTATGATAAAAACATTGCCGCCCGGTTCCGATCAGTCCCATCCGTAACAAATTATTCGGCAACACCTGCCCTTGTGCCAATGCACACGAAGTAACAACATGCGACGGAACAATCATCGGCACCGAAACAACAGACACCGCCGTTTCAAGGAATGAACGGCGCGACAAAAACCTCGCGGATGTTTTCATTACATTTCTCCTTTAGAAAAAAATGTTGCGCACAAAACTATAAATAGAACAATAAAAAATTATTTCTCTTTTTTTGTATCCTTTGTTCGTAACAAGAAATTCAAAAACGGAATGTCTTTTTTTTGAAACCATTCAAAAATGACGACCTCCTCTTTTACGAATTTCATTCATTATACTCATTTCATTTTAAATTTCGATAGCATTTTTTTGAAAAACGAAAAAGATTGGAATAAAATTTTCTGATTATTTTTCTGAATATTTTTTTACTAATGGTCTGTTTCGTTGTTCCGTTTTTTCGTCTCTCAAAAATCTCCTCCCTTCCCCCCCTTGCCGTGTTCAAAATCGCAAGGATAATACGTTGACTTTTTTATTTTCGATGATTTTTTTCTTTCATAACGAAAAGGAGAAAAACCGTGTACGAATCTATTGCTGTTGTTGGAGCCACCGGAGCGGTGGGAACTCTTATCCTTGAACTTTTGGAAAAGCGGAATTTTCCGTTCCGAACAATTAAATTCCTTGCTTCCAAACGGAGTGCCGGCAAGGAGCTTTTATTTCGGGGCAAAACGTACACGATTGAGGAGTTGACGCCGGATTCTTTTGTTGGAGTCCAACTTGCGATTGCCAGCACGCCGGATGAAACGGCGCGTGATTTTGTGCCGGAGGCGGTGAAACGTGGGACGCTTGTGATTGATGAAAGCGGATATTGGCGTATGAACCCGGATGTTCCGCTTGTGATTCCTGAAGTCAATGCTGCGGACATTAAAAAGGCGACAAAAGGAATTATTTCGAGTCCGAACTGTTCGACAACGCAATTAGTTGTTGCGGTCAAGCCGTTGCATGATTTTGGCAGGGTCAGGCGGATTGTTGTGAGTACGTATCAGGCGGTGAGCGGAGCCGGGTTGGTTGGAACCCGCGATCTCGAAGGCGGAACCCGCGCCAAACTCGAAGGTAACAATTATCAATACGAATGTTTTCCGCATCCGATTGCGTTCAACTGTATTCCGCAAATCGGTTCTGTCAAGGAAAAAGGTTACACGTCGGAAGAGCTCAAACTTTTGTATGAAACGCGTAAGATTTTGGGAGATGATTCGATCAAGGTTTGTCCGACGGCGGTTCGGGTTCCGGTTGCCAATTGCCATAGTGAAAGCATTTTGGTTGAAACGGAAAGGAAAATCACGGTTGAAAAGGCGCGTGAACTTTTTGCCGGAATGGACGGAGTGGTTGTGATGGACGACATGTTGAAAAAAGAATATCCGTTACCTCATTTTTGTACAGGTCGGGATGAAGTGTTTGTTGGTCGGATTCGGGAAGACCTGTCGTTGGAGAATGGTCTTGCGTTCTGGTGTGTCAGTGATAACCTCCGCAAAGGTGCCGCAACCAATGCCGTCCAAATCGCCGAATTAGTCGTCAACGGTCTGTAATGTGTCTGAACGATGATTAACCTGATTCAATGATTGAGTTGATTCTGTTTTTGATACAAAAATCAGAACAATCAGGTTAATCTGTTGAATCAAAATTCAGACAGGAGAGTTTTGAACGGCTGAGTTTTCTCTTATCACAAGGAAATCATGTTGCCGATGTTGCCATCGTTTATCCGGTTGAACAAGGTGCTGCCGGTTTCGACTGTAATCATTCAACAAAAATTGCTTTCGATCTTGGCAGGGAAATTTATCGTCACGGAATTGATTTTGACTTTATTGACGGTCAATCACGTAACTGTCTATTTTGTCCTGTACAAAAATCAAAAGTGGTCAAAATCACCTCTTTTTCATTTGTCTAACCT
>JAISQH010000217.1 GCA_031274385.1 Planctomycetaceae bacterium
ACGAGTTCTACGTTTCGGGGACCGGTTGGTCTGGTAACTTATTCTTTGCGTAACCAAATCAAAGAAAACGGAGCCGTTGCGTTGGATTTTGCTAAGGAGCAAGGTTTTGTCGAAGTCGAAATTGGTTTGGAGAGTCATTTTGGACTGACGGCGGAGCAGATGAAAGAGGCGTTACAGCAACGCGGTCTGAAACCGATTGCCGCTCATGCCGGACAGGGCTTTCTTCTGAACCAGACAGAGAAGGCGGTTGAAGCCGCCAACTTTTTTGGTATCAAATATGTTGGAGTGGCTTGGGCATCTCACAAGGCTCCGTTGGACGAAGCGCAAACGTTGAAAATTGCGGAAGATTTCAACACCATCGGCAAACGGCTTCACGAAAAGGGGATTCAGTTTTTCTATCACAATCACGGTTACGAATTTCAGCCGTACAAAGACGGAGAAACGTTATTTGATTTATTGGTACAAAAGACTGATCCTGAACTTGTGAAATTTGAGATGGATGTATTGTGGACGATTTTTCCGGGTCAGGATCCGGCTAAGTTACTGAAAAAGTATCCGAATCGTTGGATTTTGATGCACCTCAAAGATTTGGCAAAAGGGGTTGAGGGCAATTTGAGCGGCGGCACTGATACGAAAAATGATGTGGCGTTGGGGAGTGGTCAGGTGGACTATCCTGCGGTGCTGAAAGCGGCGCAAGAGATTGGCATTAAACATTATTTTATTGAAGATGAAAGTGCTGATGTTCTCAAACAGATTCCGCAAAGTCTCCGATTCCTGTCGGGAATCCGTATTGAGTGATGGTATCATAACAAGTCGCGTTAGCGACGGGGGCTTGCCCCCGACGAAATAATTGATTCTTTTCATACGCTTGCGTCCGCCATCAATTTAAGAAGAAAGATCTCGTCGGGGGCAAGCCCCCGTCGCTAACCTCGTGCGAATACGTTTATGACTTGTGTGGTATAATAAGGTTTAAAACCTGCCCCTACATAATTTTAATTTTCGTAGTGAAAAATAAAAATGTTAATGAATGGTTCTTTTTTTTCCATTTCTACAATTCTTTATGCGATACGGTATTTACGGTGGGGCATTTGATCCGATTCATTTTGGTCATCTTCTGTTGGCGGAGAGTTGTTTTCGTCAGGCGGACTTGGATCGGGTCGTTTTTGTACCGACCGGCATTTCGCCTCACCGTGCCGGCAAGGGAACTTACCACGCATCCGGCGAAGACCGTTTTAACATGATTGAGTCAGCGATTCTTGGTTGTGAAGAATTTTTGGTGAGTCGTTGTGAGATTGACCGAAGTGAGCCGAGTTACACGATTGAAACGCTTCAATATTTTAAGAGGACGTTTACTTTGGTGGAGCCGGAATTTTTTCTTCTGATGGGAGCGGACATGTTCAATGATCTTCCGAACTGGCATGAAGTTACCGAGATTTGCCGTCTTGCCATGCCGTTGGTGGCAACACGTCCGGCGTCACCGTTACCGTATTTTGAGGCGTTGCGTGGTTTTGTGTCACAGGAACGGCTGGAGGCAATCCGAAACGCCGCGATTCAAATGCCGCAGATCGGTCTTTCCTCCACTCATATTCGCAACCAAATTGCCGAAAACCAAAGTATTCGTTTTCAAGTTCCTAAAAATGTTGAAGCGTATATTCGTTCGCATCAATTGTACAAAATCAATCAACAACAAACTAATGATTCGTAATTGATGTTGCAATAAAATGTTCCTTTTATCTGAACAGGATTTTTGGTAACAGTCTATTTTCATTTGCGTGCAAAGACGCAAAGAATCAAACGGGCATCTTTATCGTATCCGGTTATCAATTTAATTGTAGCGATTTTTTCGTTTTAGAGAACTCCTAAAAATGAGGATTTTACCACAAAAAACACGAAATTTCACGGAAAAAAATGAAACAAATTGATTTGTAAATTTTTTATAATATGAAGTTTAAAAATTCCCTTCGTGTTTTTTTGTATCTTTCGTGGTTAAAATTATATTTTTAGAATACTCATGAGTAAAATTAAAAATGAACGCGGTCACAAACAGAGCAAGTTAAAACCAACCTTGAATTTCTTTGCGTCTTTGCTCGCAATCCTTAAAAAAATAAAATAGACAGTTACTTATCAATTATCAGTTTAAGGAGAGTCGCCAGGCGTTGAAGAGAAGGCGGAGTTTGGTGCAACGTGAAACAGTGGGTCGTTGTTCGAGAACATTACAGCCGATTTTTTCAATGGCATCGAGAACCGCCAAACCGCCACGAATAAAAAGAACAATATCCACACGAACTGATTTCGGAACAGAATCAACCAACGGTGATCCGGCTTGTAACCGCGACCGAGCATCCGTAACCAAATATCGGATCATTTTACGAAACGCAGAAGAATCCCGAAGATGTTCAATGTCAACACCAAACCGTTCCGCAACAGATCGCGGAATGTAACAACGTCCGATTTCTGTGTCTCGCGCAACATCCTGCCAAAAATTGGCAAGTTGCAAACCTGTACAGATTGAATCCGACCAACTGAGTTGTTCCGGTGTCGGCTCTGTTTCGCAAACAAGATAAAGCACAATACGCCCCACCGGATTGGCAGAATACCGGCAATAATCAAGCAATTCGTCAAACTCCGCATAACGGCTCTGAACCTGATCACGACGGAAAGCAATAAGCAAATCTGCAAACGGTTGTTTCGGTAATTGAAATTGTTCAATTATTTTCCGCAAGGCAACATAAACCGGATGATTGGGAATCGGACGGTCTTGCCGGAAACAATCGTCAAGACCTTGTTCCCACCATTGAAGAGATTCGAGCGATTTTGTACGGGATTCTTCGCTTCCGTCGTGTTCGTCGCTGAGATCGTCCGCCCAACGGCAATAAGCATAAACAACATGGAACGACTGCCGGAGTCTTTTCGGCAATAACCAACCGGCAACACTGAAATTCTCGTAATGACTCCGCGTTAACCGTTTACAATAAGCAAACGCTTCCGTTTCAGAAATCGGTCTGGTAATTTTATGTTGACCGAATTGTCGGAGCTCTTTGGAAAACATTGTAAAAATGCAACAATTTATCGCAACAGTCTATTTTGTTTCTTTAAGGTTTCACGCAAAGACGCAAAGAAATTCATGGTTGGTTTCAACTTGTTCCATTATTGTTGTTATTGTTAACAGATTGAACAGATTTTACAGATTCGTTTTTTTATGAAAATCTGTTAAATCTGCGTCATCTGTTGACAAAACGAAAACCCCATGACACTCTTTTTCAAGCACGGTGTACCAATGACCTTACGAGCGGCGGACGATTTTACGTACACGCCGCAGGCAAGGCAGAGTCACAATTCCGATTCCGAATATCAACATGGTTGCCGGTTCCGGCACCAACGCCGGATGTCCCACAACCGAGATAAACGTTTGGCTGACGCTTTGTCCGCCTTCGGCAACATAAACCGTCAATTCATGATTCGTTACCGTACCGTATCC
>JAISQH010000223.1 GCA_031274385.1 Planctomycetaceae bacterium
GTAAATGATCTTTTTTGAACACGAATAAAAATGAACCAAAAAATTAACTCCATGACAGCCGTGAACAAAACGTAGTTACCGGTTTAATGGAATACGTTACAAATAAACTCCGAGATTAAACTATGAGCAATCTTCAAATACTGATCGAAGATATACGAACCGCCCTTTCGTTCCCGGATTCGATTAAGCCGGATCAGATGTGTATGTACGCCCGTGATTATACGGAAGCCTGTACGGTATTGAATCAGCGCATGCAACAATGTATGAAGCATCTGCGTAGCGGAGGCGGTGGAAGCGGCGGAAATATTGCCGAAGCCATTCGCCTGGCGGAGATAAAGCCGAATCTGCCCGAGATGTATCTTTCTCTCGATTTTCCGGAACGAGAAGAATGGTGCGAGGTTGTTTCGACGCTTGGCTTTGATGTTCCGCCGCCGCTTCCTGCCGAACCATTGGAAGAGTTGAACGGGGCGTATCTAAAAATTTCACCGATGGAACCGCTTTTGCGTTGGCACCGGCTTTATGCGTTGAACGGTTCGCCGAAACGGGAACGTCTCGCCATTCTTCGTGCCATTGCGAAAGCTGACCCGGAAAATTTCTTCTGGCATGAAGATCAGGAAAAATTCGAAAAAGTCCGAATCAAAGAACTGGAGAAAGAAATTCGAGACGCCATCGCCGCCAAAGATTCTGCACAAATTCGTGCGCTTTATAATGAATTAAATTCACCCGACTGGATCATTAAGCCTCCCGATGTGTTACGTCAAACAATTTGTATCCACACGCTGCAAGGTTTTGTCGATACTCTGTTACGGCATTTTGATGTGTACGATTATTCGCAAGCGGTCGCCATTTATGGACAAATTCAGCAACTCCTTGCAGCAAACAATATGGCGTTACCAGCCGAGATAGAACGTACGATTCGCCCTGCCGTTCGTTGGCTTAATGAAACACAACAGCAAAATCAATTTCAAAACGTTTTTTTGCAGCGTTCCGAAGCGTTACAAAAAGCGTTGGAAGAGGAAAGTCCGACGTCGGTACTGGAACGCCTTTATTACTCACTGAGTACCGTCGCGTCACAAGCCGGAACAACCATTCCCGCCGAATTAGAAAAACATTATCGTGCGCAAATTCGTGCCAACGAATTACGCCGTTCGAGAATCATTTTATTAACCGTTATTTCGATTCTCTGTGTCTGTTTGTTGTTCGGTGGTGTGGTTGGCTGGGGCTTGTTTCAGCAAAGCAAGCAACAACAAATCAATAAAATTCTTGCCGGTTTGCAAAAAATCGAAACAGAAAAAAGATACGAAGAAATTTCGGGAACCATTAAGACGATTGAAGAAAACAGACCGGAAATTGCTCAAGCCCCCGAAGTTCTTGCCGCTATCGCACGGCTTCAAAGTATGTTACAAGCCGATCAAAAAAGAGCAGACGATTTTGAACGTTATTATTCTAACGCCACAACCGCTCTGGATCCTCCCAATCATCCGACGTTACTGGAATTGGAACGAATCAGAATTACCGATCTTAATAAGGCGGAAGAACTTGTCCGTTCCACGCAGGAAAATACGAAATTTTCAGAATTGAAACGAAAATTCGAGTTTGCTCATTCAGCACGGCAAAATGAAACTGATAACGCGTTCAGTGAAAAATTGAAAGAAATTTCGGACGAATTTAACTCCATTAAAAATAACTCCGAATTATCAAACGAAATTCTTTCACAGATAAAGGACTTGGTTCGCCGTACTGAAATATTGGTACGACAACAAGAGGTTTCCAAGAGTCTTAAAAATCAAGGACAATCCGTTTTGGATTCGATTGTCAAATATCAAAAAGATTCGAACGAGAATCTGGAACAAAATCAAGCCTTTCAGAAACTCATTGATTCTGTTCCAAACTGCGATAGTTATCAATCGGCACTCACAAGTTTTGTCAACAAATATCCGAAGCATCCTGCCGTTTCGGATATTAAGGAAGTCTTGAAAGAATTGGATGCGATTAAAAATGTTATCATTTCGCTTCAGACTCTGGTTAACTCCTATACAAAATGCGTTGGTGATTTTGATGCGTTACAAAAAGAGTCGCCTGAACTGCTGAAACAGTTTAAGAATTTATCGTCACGTATTTCTGGATCAGCCGAACTACTTTTTTCACAGGGAATATTTCTCGAAAAATTATCACAAACAATGCCGTTGACTTCGAATAGTTTTAGATCAACAGAGTTGCTTTTGAAAAGTCTGTCACAACAGGAACTTTATCCTTGGATCGATACCAAAACCAACTCATGGTATTATCTTACCCAAAACCCGCAGGAGTCTGCAGAGAGTTATTATTACGTTACGACATTTGTTTCCGAACCAAAAAAACTCAAGACAACAGACGAATCTTTGAAAAACAATCCTAAATTGGTCGGAACACAATATCAGTTTGCCATTGCGGCTCTCAAAAAGATTGACGGAATTAAAGATGATGCCGTTGATGTCGTTTGCGATCTTATGGAAAGTATGTTATCTGTGAGCGGAATTGATCCGATCTTAAAATGTATTTTGTTGGATGCATTTATTTCCGATTTTTCAAAGATAAACCCGATATTTGCCGCCAATTTCGGAGCATATCATAGTACACTTAAAAAAAGCGGTGTTGACATGTACACCAACTGGATGGATGTCAATGCAAGAACCACGATTCAGCAACGGAATCTGGCAAACGCGGTACTGAAACGATTACCGGACATTAAAGAAATTGTTTCGAAAACAAAATTGGAACAGAAACAATTTAAGGAGAACTTCAAAAACAACACATCTCGTTTCGAGTGGATTGGTTTGTTATCGAAAAATAAGGGAACATGGTCTTGCCAGACGAAATTGAGTACCATCTCAAGAGAAGGAGATATTTATATTCTTCGCCTGAAAGCGGATAAAACGATTGCTCCAACTAAGATTGGTTATTTTTCCGGTACTGAAATTAAATTGGATAGCACCGGTACATCGTGTTTGCAAGGTCTTCCTGTATTTTTCAAACAATAAAAACAACAACTTCATTTTCTGTTTATTTGTCTTTAACGACAACAATTACTCCCATGCAATACTACATTCGATTTCGCGGCAAAGCGTTTGGACCATTCGGCGAAAAGCAACTTTTATTGATGAAAGCCCAAAGAAAACTGAGCCGAACAAGCGAAGTTTCCGAAGACAAAATCGTTTGGCAATCCGCATCAGAACTTAACTTTCTGTTTCCGGAACCGCTACCGGAACCGGTTCAGCAAACTACCGAGACTCCAGATTCGACAACATTGGAATCTGTTACTGTTTCATCTGATACCGTTTCAATGGTTTCTCCGGTACCGGTGAAAATGCTCTCCATTGTCAATCTCGTTTGTCAGGATTCAATGAAAGAGTACGATAAATGGGCGAAAATTGCGATTAACGCCGGAGATAGTGCCAGCGACGGAATCAATTATATTAGTGACAAAATCGAAGAACGAATGAAAACGATTCAGTACCTTTTTTTAGATGATGTCGAAAAAGAATTGAAAAAAATTCAAAGCGATTCCCATCTTTCAAAAGAATTTCGTGTCAAACTTGCCGAATTTTATGTCAATTGTATCGAAATTAAAAGTTACGTTGACAAGCCTCGCGGAACGGTTGAGAGTTATAAACAGAAATTGATTGAACTATCGGACACCGGCGACCGATTGCGAAGACAACTTCAACTATTATCAGGTATTAAAGAAACAGATGAGTAACATCCGATCATTTTGTAACACTGTCTATTTTGTTTTTTCAAGTTTGCGCGCAAAGACGCAAAGAAGATTATTGTAAATTGTTTTGGTAAATGGGTTTGGTAAATGGTTTTGGTAAATGGTACGTTTTTATTGTAGGGGCAATCCCTTGCGGTTGCCCCGAACCATCACCAATTCAGGGCGACCGCAAGGGTCGCCCCTACGGGTAAATGCTTCAATAAAATCATTATTGAAAATGAAGGAGAAAACAACAATCGTGCGGCTGCCGGAAATAGAATCAACAAAATTAAAATAGATCGTTACGGTCATTTTATTTCGTATTACAATATTGTGCT
>JAISQH010000243.1 GCA_031274385.1 Planctomycetaceae bacterium
TGGGTTGACCCTAACACACCGCCCGCCAAATGAATTACTTTTTATTGAACTCTTTCAGAGTTCGTTTTGATTTTTTGTACTTTCCCCGTGCTGCGCTCCGCTTGCACGGGGTTATCCAACGGGGTTATCCAAAGGGAACTCCTTCGGAGTTGTTTTTAATTCAATATTAAAATAATTGACTAAAATAATTTACCAAAACATCAATCATTAAAAACAAAATAGACAGTTACCGGATACTTACTTTCTGTGTTTTTGTATGAAAAAAGCAGAGGTCACGGAACCTCTGCTTTTTTTTTATGAACTTCTGTACTCCAATTCGGAAATGACCGGCGTTACTTCACCGGAATTTCCGAACGGATTTAGTTTAGTACATGTCACCGCCCGGCATTGGCGGAGCGGCTTTTTCTTCTTTCGGGATTTCAGCAACCAAAGCGTCACTGGTCAGCATCAACGAAGCAACACTTGCCGCATTGGTCAACGCCGTACGAGTCACTTTTGTCGGATCAATAATTCCCGCTTTCACAACATCCTCGTACACATCGGTCAAGGCGTTGTAACCAAAATTGCCTTTCCCTTCGGAAACTTTTTCAGTAACAATACCGCCGTCTTTACCGGCATTTTGAGCAATCTGCGTCAACGGAGCACGGCATGCACGAACAATGATATTATAACCGACGATTTCATCAGTCGGAATTTCACCCGGTTTGACCGCAGTGGAAGCCCGAAGCAATGCCACACCGCCGCCCGGCAAAATACCTTCCTCAACCGCAGCACGAGTTGCATGGAGGGCGTCTTCGACACGGGCTTTCCGTTCTTTCATTTCACTTTCCGTTGCAGCACCAACCAAAATCTTCGCAACACCGCCGGAAAGTTTTGCCAAACGTTCTTCGAGTTTTTCCCGATCATAATCGCTTGTGACGTTGTCAATTTCACGCCGAAGTTGTTCGATACGACCTTTGATTTCCTCATTCTTTCCACCGCCTTCAATGATGGTGGTATTATCCTTGTCAATCACAATTCGTTTCGCGGTTCCGAGATCGGTCAGGGTCAAGGCTTCCAGTTTACGTCCGAGACTTTCGAACAGCACTTCGCCGCCGGTCAGAATCCCGATGTCTTCGAGCATTGCCTTACGCCGGTCACCGTAACCCGGTGCCTTAATCGCAGCAACCTTCATCGTGCCGCGCAACCGGTTGATAACAAGCGTCGCCAACGCCTCACCGTCAACATCTTCCGCAATAATAAGCAGAGGACGCCCCGTATTGACAACGGCTTCAAGAATCGGAATCGCTTCTTTAATGTTGGAAATTTTCTTTTCGCTGAGCAAAATATAGGCGTTTTCAAGAACGCACTCCATCTTGTTCGGATCAGTCACAAAGTACGGCGAAAGGTAACCGCGATCAAATTGCATTCCTTCAACCCATTCGACTTCGGTTTTGAGACTTTTGCCTTCGTCAACCGTGATAACGCCGTCTTTGCCGACTTTCGCCATCGCTTCAGCCAAAAGATCGCCGATTTCTTTGTCGTTGTTGGCGGCAATTGTTCCGACTTGGGCAATTTCCGTTTTGCTGTTCTTAACGCTGACCGACATGCTTTTGAGTTTGGCAATAATGTCGGCAACCGCTTTATCCATTCCGTTCTTGAGTTGAAGCGGATTGACGCCAGCCACAACGGCTTTCATTCCTTCATTGAAAATCGCTTCCGCCATGATGGTTGCGGTTGTGGTTCCGTCACCGGCGATGTCGCTGGTTTTCGATGCCACTTCGCGAACCATTCTGGCTCCCATATTTTCGTAAGTGTCTTCAAGATCGACTTCTTTGGCAACCGTAACCCCGTCCTTCGTCACCAACGGTGAACCGAAACTCTTTTGAATAATGACGTTTCGCCCTTTGGGTCCGAGTGTCACTCTCACTGCTTTTGCCAATTTCGAGACCCCGCGTCGCAACGCTTCACGAGCCTCCTGATCAAATGCAATCATTTTAGCCATTTGTTATTCTCCTTTATCTGTTGGTTGTTTTTTAATTGAAAACTGAAATGAAAAATCGAAAATTGAAAATTAAAAATGGAATTAGAAAACAGTCATTCCGAATTCATTTGGGTTGAAAACATTTTCTTCTTTTTTTCCCATTTTCAATTTTCCATTTTCAATTAATGACGGCGAGAACATCACTTTCGCGCATGAGAAGGAGTTCGTCGTCGCCGATTTTGAATTCTTCACCGGCGTAGGAGAGGAAAAGTACCTTATCCCCTTCCTTGATTTGAAACGTTGAACGTTTCCCGTTGTCCAGAATTTTCCCGTCACCGATACTGATAACGGTTCCGCGAGCTGGTTTGTCTTTGGCGGTATCGGGAAGATAGAGACCGCCTTTTGTTTTTTCTTCTGCCGCTTCACGCCGTACCACAACCCGGTCACCAAGCGGTTGAATTTTTGTTCCTTTGCATGAACATTCGCACGAATCTTTCTTTTTCAACATAGTTCCCTCAAGGTTTGTAAGGAATTGTAAAATAATAATTCATTTAATCTGTCAACACATGTTTTACGTTTAACTGCGAAAGTTAAACTTGCCTGCCGACGCTAAAAACCTCAATTTTAGCCGTGATGTGTTTTCGGATTTGATTCCTTTAGCACCGGCTGTAAATGGTAAAAAGCGGAATGGAATTCACGTTGCTCGTAAAAACTTGCTGCGCGATTAACTCATTTACAGGCACTAACGTTAAAGAATCTCCTGCCAAAAGGAGAATCGACGATCAATTTCCAGAACTATTGCAACTTTCGCGCCAATTCCATTTCAACAACCGGAACATTAAAACCCTCTTCCGCTATAAATCCCGATATTTCCGGTTTTAGATTCATTTTTAAAAAATTGTTCTCCGTTTGAAAAAAATCGATCATCTCAAATGCAACAACGATTTTCTGCCAAAATGACAGTCCCATTCTATGGGGTTGCGGGTCTTGTTATACCACACAATTCGTGTTTTCTTTTTTTCCCGTTTCGTTTTTGAAGTTTGTAACAGGTAAGGTAGGCAGCCTTTCTCTGAAAGGCTGCGTTGGCGTACTCGCCGACTTTGGTTTACTGGAAGACACGGTCATGCTTCAAGTCGGCGAGTACGCCGACGCTATTTACCAAATGTCTCGGAGAGAGGTCGCCTACCTTCATTACTTCATAAAAAGAAAAATAAAACCGAATTTTTCTGATTATTCCAGATTTGGGGGGCGTTTTTTTTTCCGGTTTGAGGTGGCGACGATGAGGTTTTGGAGCCAATCATCGGCGTAACGTTTGTCGTTTAGGCGTTCCGCTGGGCA
>JAISQH010000406.1 GCA_031274385.1 Planctomycetaceae bacterium
CTTGCGGCGTTTCGGGGAAACGAAGCAACGCCTCCACCACATCAAATACGGAACAAAAACAACGTTGTTGGTTGCCATCGCCGTAGATTTCCAACGGCTCATTGCGCTTCGCCGCCGTAACAAAACGAGGTAAGACCATTCCGTATTGACCCGATTGACGCGGTCCCACCGTGTTGAACAACCGAACAATGTACACCGGCAAACACGATTGATAATAATGTGCAAGAACCAGAAACTCGTCAAGCATTTTCGCAGAAGCGTAAGCCCAACGGCGTTTCGATGTAGAACCCATCACCACATCGCTTTCTTCCTGAAACGGCACCGTTTCCGATTTACCATAAACTTCGCTGGTCGAAGTCAACAAAAGAGGACGACGATATCTGGCACAAGATTCAACTAAAGTGTCGGTTGTCCGAACAATCCGTTGAACGGTTTCAACCGGACGATCAATAATCAGTTTCACACCGACAGCACTTGCCAAATGATACACAAAATCGTGTTTCGGAATTTCCTGTTCCATGAGTCGTGGATCGTCAACCGAAGCAATAATGACACGAAAACGTTTGGCAAACGATTTCGATTCGAGTTGGGCGATATTTTCCCAACGACCAGTCGAAAGATCGTCAATAACCGTAACACAATGCCCCGCATTCAGCAACGCCTCCGCCAAATGAGAACCAATAAACCCTGCTCCACCCGTAACAAAATAATTTTTCATAATCAGTAGTCAGTAGTTAGTAGCCAGTAGTCAGTAGTCAGTAGTCAGTTATTAATAACCATTGGGTCAGTATCAAAAAACTGACTACTGACTACTAACTACTGCTACTGCTCAAGGGACTTTATTAAACCGTTGATCAATCTGCCAATTTCGGCACAAATACTTAACAAATCGTTCAATTCCTCTTTTGAAAGATAACCTACATTTTGTGAAACAATCAATTGCGTTTCCAATTCGTACAAAGAACCTTTTGATGTTCCCAGAAATTGACGAAATTCTCCTGTTGAGTTACGTCCCTGTCCTTCCGCAATATTACTGGCAATTGATACTGCGGCTCTTCGCATTTGCGATATGATTCCGTACATTTCGTCTTTCGGAAATTTTCGCGTACAGGAATATATCTTCCCTGTCAATTCAATTGATTTCTGCCAGACAATCAAATCCCGATACGATTTTGAAATAGCCATTTTAAGTTAGTAGTTAGTAGTCAGTTGTCGGTTGTTATAGTAGTTAGTAGTCGGTTATCAATAATCATTTGGTCTGTATCAAAAACTGACTACTGGCTACTGACTACTAATTTAGCATTTTTGGTTGTTGTTTCGGCAATTTGTTCAAGGGTTTCGCCGCGCAGTTCGGCAAGACGAAACGCCACCATTGCCGCCAATGTCGGTTCGTTCCGTTTGAGTTGACCACGAAACGGATGCGGCGTCATGTAAGGCGAATCCGTTTCAATAAGCAACCGATCCGACGGAACAACCTTTGCCGCTTCCCACAACGGTGAAAATTTAGCGTTGCGATAAGTTACCGATCCGGCAAAACTGAGATAAAAACCCAACTCAATACACTCAACCGCCTGTTCCGGCTCACCACTAAAAGCATGGATGATGCCCCTCAAACCCTTTTCCTGTACAGACCGGCGAAGAATCGGAAGCATTTCGTTCCACGCATCACGGCAATGAATTTGAATGGGTTTTCCGGTTTGTACTGCCAGATCAATATGTTGTTGCAATGCGTCGATTTGTTGCTCGATGGGCGTGTGATCCCAATACCGGTCAAGCCCCGTTTCGCCAATCGCCGCAACATTCTCATCATAAGCCAATTTCGTCACAATTTTCCAATCGTCCTCTGTTGCGTTGGCAACATAATTGGGATGAATCGCAGCAGCGGCGTGGAACACCGGAAACCGTTTTGCCAACTCCGCGCAACGAAAACTCGACTTGCCGTCAATTCCCGGCAATAAAACACCCGCCATTTCAATCGTTTTGCCTTCAAGTTCGTCAGGAACAAGACCGCCCGGAAAAACACCCGATTCAAGTCGCCGAATTACCGCATCAAAATCATCAGAAAACGGCTCCAAATCAAGATGAGCATGTGTGTCGAAAATCGAAATCATTTGCTGTGGTCTGTGGTTTGTGGTTTGTGATTTGGAGTCAGTGATTCATTTTCTGTTTCGCCGATGGCGGCGGCAAAGGCGATGGCGTGAGATTTGCAGTGTGAAATGCTGATTTGAATATGAGCAATGCGTTTTTCTCCGGCGATTTTGGCGGCACCGCTGTGAAGATGAATACGCGGTGCTCCGCTTGGTTCGTTGACAACCTCAACATCTGTCCAGGCAATTCCTGAAATCCAACCGGTTCCAAGCGACTTCAACACCGCTTCTTTGGCTGCCCAACGACCGGCAAAATGCTGATCCGAACTTTTGCGGTCTGTACAATATCGAATTTCACACGCCGTAAAAACACGATCCGTAAAATGTGAACCGTGACGCTGAATCATACGCTCAATCCGTTCACATTCGATAATATCCGTACCAATACCAATAATGTTCATGGAAATGTCTTATGTGACAAAATCAAACGGCAATCGTACCAGAGTTCCCGCCCAAGAAAGACCAACCCCAAAACCAATAAGCATTGCCCATTGTTTCGGTTTCAACATTCCGGCACTCCACGCATCAACCATCGCAATCGGAATACTGCTGGAAACCGTGTTGCCGCGCTGCAACATATCGTTAAAATAATTCAAACCATCAAGTTGGCAAAGTTCCTGAAGCCGATCAAGCATGTATTTGTTCGCCTGATGAAAAATGTAACAACCAATGTCTTCACGGGTTTTGCCGCTTTGATGGAGCAACTCTTCCACCAACGGCGGAACACGGTCAATCGCAAACGAAAAAATACCCGGTCCGTGCATTTTAAGTTGTTCTTTTGAACGAATATTGCCTCTTCCATCGGGCAATTCTATTGCCGTTTCCGGTGTTTTGGGCGTTCGAAGTCCGCCGGCAGGAACAATCAGCAAATCAGCCCCGCTGCCGTCCGTCCCAAAAACAAACGGTCCAATCGGAACTTCATCAAGTTTGGGAACCGCAGAAATTAGTGTCGCCGAAGCACCGTCTCCGAAAAGCGGACGGCTTGCCCGATCACCGCAGTTGATATATTTCGAATAGGTTTCCGACGTAATCAATAAAACATTTCGGGCGGCACCGGTTTCAATCACGCCTTTTGCCAATGAAAGCCCATAAACATAACCGCTGCAACCAAGATTAAAATCCAACGCCCCGCAAGATTTCGGAAGACCAAGCCGCTCATGAATCAAACAAGCGGAAGTCGGCAAAAGATAATCTGGCGACTGCGTACAAAAAAGAAGAAAATCAATCTCTTCCGGTTCGCAGCATCCGTTTTCAAACAGATTTTCCGCCGCCTTAACAGCCATATCCACCGCTGTTTCGTCCGGTGCCGCAATAGGACGGCGTTCAATTCCCAATTTACGAACCATCTTTTCCTCCGTCCAATTAGGAAAACATTGGGCAAGTTCGGTGTTCCCCAGATAATTTTCCGGGAGATAATAAGCAATACTTCGAATTTCAGCCTGAACGGTCATAGTTAATCGGGTCAAAACGGATCAGGTTGACTCGGTTGACTCCCGGAAAAAATCAAAACAACTTTTGGCAATTTCTAAAAAACCTTTTTTAACCACGAAAAACATAAAAAACACGAAAGAAATTTTGTTATCACTTTTTTATTATAAACGATTTACAGTAATTGTATTTTTCGTGAAATTTCGTGTGTTTCGTGGTTAGCCTCGGTTTTTAGAAGTTCCCTTTTATATTTCGTGTGACTTAGTATAATGTTTTCGATTAAAGTGTAAAGTGGTTTTGTGGTTTGGGATTTGTGAGGAAGCAGATGGTCTGCTTTTTCCAACCACAAAACCCAAAACCCAAATCACAAATCATAAATCACAAAACTTAAACAACAAAACCACAAATCACAAAACCCAAACCACAAATTAAACGATGTCGATTTTTCTGGATAGTCTTTGGATTTGGATTGCTTTAACAATTGGAGCCGGAGCGATCGGTTATTTTGTTTATCAGTACGATCCGCGCGGTCGAACATTTGGAATTGCGATTGGCGTTCCTTTTTTGGTTTTGCTGATTGGGTTGGTTCTTTATTACGGAGTTGACACTGACCGCAAATCAATTTCCCGAATGTTGACCGGGCTGGCGTCCGAAATTGAGCAAGACGATCTTGACGGCGTTTTGAATTACATTTCGCCAAAAGCCTCAGGAACACGAGGTATTGCCCGGATTAATATGGGAGTCTATCGTTTGACCAGTGCCAAATTCCGAAACCTGAAATTCAAAGTCAACCAGCTCATCTCTCCGCCATTGGCAGAAGTTTCCTTTCTTGCTGTGGTGTACTGGAAAACAAAACACCCGACAGCAGACGGCTTCGCCATTGACACTCCGCAATTCCAAACCGTTCAATTCAATATCGAACTCGAAAAAACAAACGGAAATTCCTGGCTCGTTACCGATAAATGCGAATTCGATTACCGACTGCAACCGTAATAAAATTGAAAATTGACAGTTGAAAATTGAAAATCCGGTAAGTAATCACGCGTCAATTTGCAAGATTTCGCAGGATAAAAAATGGACTGGATAGATTATAAGAGTTAAAAGTTTTGAAACTCTTGTAATCCATCCAGTCCATTTTTATTCTGTACTATAAATAGTTAATCCAGAAGTTCAATTTCGTCAAACGGAAGTCCTGTTGCTTTTGCTATCGTCCCGCAATCTACGCCAAGACGTTTGAGATTACGTGCGGTTTCGATCTTATCGGCTTTCCGTTTGGCTTCGCCCTCAGCAAGACCTTCGGCTTTTCCTTCGGCTTTTCCTTCAGCTTTTCCTTCGGCTTTTGATACTGCAATATCCTGGTAGTAACCGACCATAAACAAATGCCGTTGGCGTTCTAATTCGCGCATCTTCGGGTCGGACTGAAAATGGCGGAACTCTTGAACCGCTTCCTGAATCAATGGATCAGAAAACGCCTCACGAACAATCGGATATTTTTCAGCAATCTGTAACATCTCTTCCTCGTTTTTTTTACCAAATACTAAAAAAAGGAGCCAATAGGCGAGTTTCGGTGACACTCGCGACAACATTTCCAGTTGACCTTGAAGTAACGGTTGAAGACGTAAAACATGGACTTGAATATGGTCACTAAACACAAGATTGTGTTCGTCCTTTTCGTGCAACTCGAACTCCAAATGAATTTTTTTCGACTTGTGAAAAATGGAAAACTCAGCAATCACAATAGCAAAAACAGGTTCCAATTCGTTATATCGACTTCCGCGCGGAATTTGAGAAGAATAAGAATTTGCCCAACCAAATAAAATGCGGTCATTGAACGCCGGATGAGGATACGTCTGAATCTCAATATTATAAAAACGGTTCTTTTCGTCACGAGCCCGAACATCCAAAATAATCCGTTTATTAACAGCGTAATCCGATATGCTAAAAGGATTTAACACCG
>JAISQH010000413.1 GCA_031274385.1 Planctomycetaceae bacterium
AGACGTAAAGAGTTCGAGAAAATAACTACTCGAACTTCGGATTAATTTTCCTGTTTGTTTCGGATTTTGTGAGAGGTTTACATTTGAAAGGAAAACTTCGGTTTATCTGAACCCTGAAAGGGTCAGATAAGATCGCAGATAAAATCGCAGGTTTCCTTTCAAATGTTTCAAATGGAAACTTCCCACAAAATCCGAAACGATTGTGTTATCGGGCGATTTTTGGTGTTGTGAAAACGGCACGGTTTTTTAATACCGTGTTGTCGTCTTGTTTGGTTTTTTCATGATCGAACGCGGAATTGTCCAATGTCGAAAGACCAATCGGTATGGGTGCCGATAATTCGCCGCGTTCTTCCAAACCGGATGAAATGGCTTGGATTTTTTCATTTACCTTTTCTTCCGATTCTTCCGAAATATGATAAACCGTAAAGAAAGGATCAGAACGAAATGTCTGATCAAATTCTTGTTTGATTTTTTCAGAACCAACCGCCAAAATCATGGCGTTTTCTTTTGGTTTTGTCCTATCAATTTGTTTTTGAGCGAACGGAGTATTGATGGGAATCGGATAGGTTTCGGCTTCGGAAACGGAGTGTAACGAGAGATTCCGGCTGTTTCGGTGGGCAATTCGCATTGCCACCCGATCAACCACATCGCTAAAATCGTCCCGAACCGCCTCACGAACACTCTTAATTTGATACCCTGTCCGTTTCACCGATTCGGCATTGATCCCGGCGGATTCGGAAACATAGCCGACAAACGCAACCGTTTGTTCAAAATTACTGTCGGCAATTTTACCGAGTGTTGTCGCAAAAAGTTTGGCGAGAAAATCAACACCAAGATGATCAATTCGCACAAACACATCCAAATCGCAAATGATCACCGGTTCATTATCCGCATCCCGCAAAGAACGAATGTGAAGAACAAGAACCGCTTCACCATCATACGATTTGACCAGAAAAGGACCTTTATACAATCCTCTGGCATAAACAATACAAAGATCTTTCGTACGATAAACAACTTCCGCAATGGCGGTTGTACCGGTTGTTTCTTTCATCAGAAATTGATCTTGGTTTAATTCCTGAAGCGAGAGTTGTGTCACTCCCAATTTTTCCCAAAAACCAACCACAAGGTCGGGATGCTCCAAAAGGAATTGGAACATTTCAGGATCAGCATGAATCTTCTGTTGCGGCAACCGACGGAATAAGGATCGCTCCGAAACCACCTGACGCACTTTGATTTTGGCTTGCGAAGAAAGGGAATTCCAAGGAATTTTTTTCGAGGAATCCTGTATCTCCTGATCTTGAACCGGACTAGCCGTTTGTTTTTTCAACCGGGATTCTCTGGTTTCTTTTACCGGAGTTCGCTCGGAAATTTCCTGCCCCGGCAATGGCAGAATCGGAAAAAAGAAAGCAATCAAGAAAAAAATGGTCCATGCGGATAACAAGAGGTTTGATTTTCCTCTGTGACAAATCGGTTGATTCATCTCACCGTATCCTTTGCAATTTGGCGGCGTTGACGTTTTGGTCATAAATCATCTTGCCCCAAAATGAAGGGAACTCAAAAATGGACAAAATAAAAAGAATACGCAAAATCCCGAACCTTTGTCGATAGGAAACTATTTGTATATCATCGGCTAAGCCATATCATTCGGTCAAGATTTCTTCTACGTTCGATTTTTTCCGATTTTTCCTCTTCTCTGGCATGTTTGGTCTTGAACGTTTTCCTTTTTTTTGTCACAATTCGAAAAAAGAAAATTCGCATGGCGTTAGCGACGAGGGCTTGTCCCTTCAATTGATTGCCACGAAATTGATTGATCGCGGACGCAAGCGTAAGAAATGAATCAATCACATTTCGGGGGCAAGCCCCCGTCGCTAACGAGACTTGTATGGTACAACAAGGGCAACGCCCTACGCTAGGATATGTCACCCTTTCAGGTATTGATAAAATCCACGACTTTTTACTTTTCGCCTCGAAATTACGAAGGAACACGAAGCCGGTTTTCGGATAGAGAATTTTATTTAACATTCACGTTTTATTGATTATGAACCCATTACGTTTAATTCTGTTGCCGTTTGATTTGCTGGGTCAGATTCTCTCGGCGTTGGGAATTTTTCTGTGGCGAATTGTTGGGCAGTTATTTCTTTCGCCATGGGGGTTGATCGTTCCTTTAACACTTCTGGCGTTGCTGTTTCTTGTTTCCCAACTGAGTCAAACCTCGAAACAAATTGCGGAGGGTTATGCGAAGGAATTGGAGAGTTGTGAGGAGCCGAAGATTCCGGTGTTGGCGGATCGTCTTGTTCGGCTTGGCGAACATGGGATACCGGGATTAGTTCGCGGGTTGTGTTCGCCTCGTGAACCGGTTTTCATTGTTTGCCGTGATACGTTGCAAAATGAAATGGAACGATGGGAGCAATTGCCTGTTTCGGAACGTCTTCGGCAATACCGTTTCCTTTCCGCCGCATTGCTCGATCAGGCAACAAAATTCGGAGCAACAGCCCGGACAGAAACAAGTTTATTGGCTCAAAAAATCTTGCGAAATCTTGTTGTTTCTAAAAAGAGCGGTTCTTCGGACGGGCGTTTGGTAACACGGAATTGCGAGCAATTCCTTTCACTTGTTGAGACAACACGAACGAAAAGAGCGGTTCCGAATGACTTGGTTCCTGCGGTGGAAGCATCGGAAGCGGCGGCACGATTTAGCCGGGGACCGTTCGATACAACTTTGATGACGGCTCAAGGTACGCCGTTCCAATCAGACATTTCGGGCGAATTGCAACAGGAAACGGAAATTGCCCGAAACGAAGCTGTTGACTTGTTGGCGGTGGGGCGTGCGGAAAGACTGTATGCTTATCACCAATCGCCGTTATTTCAAAAGCAATTTGAAACGCCTTCACGGTTTCCTGCAATAGAATCATTACCCAACCAGACGGTTCCCGACAGCAACAGGGCAACCGAGATGTTGGCATCGATGACCCGTCTGGGCACTTCTCCGGCTTTGGCGGAATCAACATCGACATTGCTTGCGGAGCCGCAGGGTAAAGTTGCGGGCAGGTATTTTTCGCCGGAAACCAAAACGGGAACAACCCGGAATGGTCTGGAAAAAAATGGTTCGGATCATCCGTTACCGATGGCGGATGATTTTTCGGAAGAAACCGAAACGCTGCTTCCTTGGGAACTTCGTGAGTTGCCTTTGGAAAAGGTGTCGAATCTTTCCTCTGCTCGGTTGATGCGATTGCTGCATCATCCTGATGACCGATATGTTTCTGAAGCACGTAAGACATTGATTGCGCGTGACGGGTTTCAAGACATTCATTTGAAACTTGCGTATCGTTTATTCCATCCGGTGTCGTCGGTTCGTATGGAGATGATTTCCATGCTGCCGAACACGCATGGAGTTCGTTCGGACGTTTGGTTGTCGGTGCTTCTGGGCGATCCCGACAACGACGTCCGATACCGTGCCGCATCTTTTCTGGCAACAGCAGGCGATCCGGCAATGCAACGTCTTGTGATTGACAAGGGCAAACGCGATTCCGATGCGCGAATTGTCAATCTAGCCGATCAACTTCTCGAACAACAACGCCATCGGGTTCGCCGTTAATTCTCAATGCCGACTGCTGAAAAATTGTTGATAATTTCGGATTTTGTGGGGAACGATTTTTGCAGGTATTCCGAGATTTGCCCCTTACGGGGCGAAAAAACTACAAAAAATGAACACACCCTTCCTCCACAAAATCTGAAATAATCAGAAAAATTCTTTCGTGTTTTTTTGTGTTTTTCGTGGTTAAAAAAGAGTTTTTAGAAGTTGCCTTAAGGAGTTGACCATTCAGGTTGTGTGTGCTAAATTGAACCTTTTGAATTAACTGAATTTCGAGAGCTGATGCGGTTTTGAAGTTCTTATTTTTTTGTTTCTGTTTTAGCCATGCCGATATCGCTTGACTGTATTATTTGCTTGACCCGTCAATCCCTTGAGGCGGCTCGGTTTGCTTCTCAAGACGAGAATCGGCATACTGCGGTATTGAGGCGAACGCTTGAATTGGTTCATGACAAAGGATTTACGACGATACCGCCGCTTGTTGCTCAGGAGATTCAGCGGATTGTTCGGGATGAAACGGGCAATGCTGATCCGTATGCCGTGCCGAAACAGGAATTTAACAATCTGATGCTTTCTGTTCGGGAGCCGCTTCGCCAAAGAATCCGTGATTCGGAACAACCTCTTCGGACGGCGATTCAACTTGCGATTGCCGGAAACGCGATTGATTACGCGATTCGTGCTGATTGGACAGAGTCGATGGCACTTGAAATGATCGAATCGGCTCTCAGGCAACCGATTAATGGTGAGATTGAGCCGTTTATTGAATCGGTTGCTCATTCCCGAAAGGTGTTGTACCTTTTGGACAATTGCGGTGAAATTGTTTGTGACCAACTTTTAATGGAGGAACTTCAGCGGTTTCGACCTGAACTGGAGGTGACGGCGGTGATTCGCGGGGCTGCCGTGTTGAATGACGCCACTTGGGTTGATGTTCAACAAGTCGGTCTTGACAAAGTGGTTACGGTGGTTGACAACGGCAATGATGCGGTCGGAACGGTATTGGAGCAGTGCGGTGCTGAATTTCGAACGAAATTGGAGCAAGCGGATTTGATTATTGCCAAAGGGCTTGCGAATTACGAAACGTTAATCGAATACAGCCACGCAGAGTTGCCGCAAACGGTTTATTATTTTTTCAAAGCCAAATGCCCTTTTATTGCAAAATTTGCCGGAGTCCAACTCGGCGATTTGGTGATTCGATAAAAAATTGAAAATAAATGTT
>JAISQH010000410.1 GCA_031274385.1 Planctomycetaceae bacterium
TATGATTTGAAGGGCAAACGATATTTGGAAGTGTACGATAAATACTATCTCGGCGATGTCGGGTTGCGTCATGCCCAACTCGGTTTCAAAGAAGGCGACATTTCAGGAATACTGGAAAATCTCGTTTATCTGGAACTTCGTCGGCGCGGTTTTCGGGTTTCCATTGGAAAATGGAATGAAATGGAAGTGGACTTTGTTGCGGAAAAAGAAAACGAAAAAGAGTACATTCAAGTTACTTATCTTCTCGCCAGCAACGAAACAATTCGGCGTGAATTCGATCCGCTGCGGGAAATATCGGATAATTATCCCAAAAAAGTCTTGTCACTCGACCCGATTTGGGGAAACAATCTTGACGGTATCCGCCGACAGAATATCATCGATTTCCTGAAAGAATCGGATTAGATGATTTACTTCCGTTCATTTTTTAGATAGAATTGCTAATCGCTCAATAGATTTGTTCCATTATTGTTGTTATTGTCAACAGATTTTACAGATTCGTTTTTTATGAAAATCTGTAAAATCTGTATCATCTGTTGACAAACAACAATAGACTTGTTTTATACGGAACAAATCAATAACCTGATTTTAATTCCATCGAATTTGATGGAATTAAAAAATGAAAATCTCTCAACAGACAAAATTACAATGAAAACATTCCTAAAAAACGCCGTTGTTGTACTATTTTTTATTTTTTTAACCATTCAGCCGGTATTATCTGTTCAGGGAGCGGATAAGGTTATCTATTACAGTGAATATGGTGCGGTGGGCGACGGCGTAACAGATGACTTTGAAGCGATTATCAAGGCACATAACGCTGCGAATAAGGCAGGGCAAAAAGTGAAAGCCGATACCGGCGCAACCTATTATATAGGTATGGCAAAACAGACAGCATTGATACAAACCGATACCGATTGGGGCAACGCGAAATTTATTATTGACGATGCCAAAGTGCCGGTTGAAAGTCGCTGGCGCCATATCTTTACTGTGTCGTCCCAACTTAATTCAAGCCCAATAACAGCGGTAAAAACACTCAAGAAGAACCAAAAGCATCTCGATTTAACACTTCCTAATGATTCACTGATTACCGTATACGACAAGAATACGTTGCGGTATATTCGGTACGGGTCAAATCAAAATAACGGTTCGCCTCAAACGGATGTGTTTGTTGTTGATAAAAGCGGCAACGTTGCGCCGACAACCCCGATCCTCTGGGACTTTGATAATATCACTTCAATAACGTCTTATCCGATTGATTCCGAAACGCTGACGATTCGCGGAGGTCATTTCACGACGATTGCCAATCAAGCCGAATCGAAGTACACCTATTACGCCAGAGGAATAAATATTACCCGTTCCAACACGGTACTTGACGGAATCTCGCACGTTATTACCGGAGAAACAGACAACGGCGCACCTTATGGCGGATTCATTACCATATCAAAATGTACCGGAGTAACTGTACAGAACAGTCAATTTTCAGGACATAAAATTTACGTTACCGTTGGTTCCGCCAACAAGCCGGTCTCAATGGGTTCATACGATCTATCGGTTAATACGGCAACTGATATTACATTCAGGAATTGCAAGCAAGTCAATGATATACATAACACGAAATTATGGGGGATTTTCGGGTCGAATTACTCAAAAAATATCACGTTTGACACGGTGGAATTTTCCCGTTTTGATGCCCACATGGGTGTGACAAACGCAACGATAAAGAATTCGGTTCTTGGTCATCAGGGTATTAACCTTATCGGAAGCGGCCTATTCCTCGTGGAAAACAGTAAAGTTTGCAGCAGTAATTTCATCTCTTTGCGCAGCGATTACGGCAGTACGTTTGACGGCGAAATCATTATACGTAACTGTGAATATATTCCGCGCAACGGCAATCAGTCGGATGCTGTCTTGCTGAGCGGCAGTAATTCGGGACAGCATGATTTCGGATATACCTGTTCGATGCCGCAGAAGATAACGATTGACGGTCTGACCATAAACGACGGCAATCCGCCGAAAAATTATAAGG
Organism: Planctomycetaceae bacterium; assembly: GCA_031274385.1. Taxonomy (GTDB): domain Bacteria; phylum Planctomycetota; class Planctomycetia; order Pirellulales; family Thermoguttaceae; genus WRKP01. The sequence goes on from JAISQH010000410.1 coordinate 2,024, forward strand.
GACCTAAAATCTTCTCTGATTTCAATAACTCTTACACAAGTGAAAAATATCAGGAGAAGTATCCGTATGTTATTACTAAGGAAGTCGCGATAAAAAATCTGACGGTAAAGAGTGGAAAATCCTATATCGTAAGCCACAACCCTTTTATGTTCCGCAATGTCAGGTTCACGAAGAAAAAGTAGTTCATTATTTGACAGGCATGTCCCTTGCGTCTATTTCGAATATTGTTGTTTTTGTCAACAGATTTTACAGATTTTACAGATTCGTTTTTTATGAAAATCTGTAAAATCTGTATCATCTGTTGACAAAAACTAAAAAACCATGACACTCTTTTTCAAATTTTGGAAAAATTCTTATGACAAAAACAGAATTGAGTCCTGATATTGTCGGAGTTGAGACTCATTCCGATTATAGTTTGATATTGACGTTTGAAAACGGCGAACGCAAACGTTTTGACATGACGCCTTATGTTGGTCGCAGTAGTTGGTTCGAGGAACTTCGTGACTGGAACTATTTTTCGCAAGCAAAACCGGAATACGGAACCGTTGTTTGGCCCAACGGTCAAGACCTTTGCCCCGATACCTTTTACCTTGATAGCAAACCGATTGAATAATAAACTTGTTCCATTATTGTTGTTATTGTCAACAGATTTTACAGATTTAACAGATTCGTTTTTTATGAAAATCTGTAAAATCTGTATCATCTGTTGACAAAAACTAAAAAACCATGACACTCTTTTTCAAGTTTGGGAACAAGTCTATTGATACCTTACTTCGGAACGTCCTTTTTTTTTCTATTGTTTGTTTTAACAACTTTTTATTTAGGAGAGATTTTATGACAAGTCAGACAACCCGTCGTGATTTTTTGAAAGTTGCCGCAGTAACCGGTGTGGGTTATTGGGCGGTTGCCGGTCAAGCGGCGAGGCTGAGTGCTTCGCCTAACGAACGTCTTGCTTTTGCCGGTATTGGTATTGGCGGTAAAGGCAGCGGCGATATTGCCAATGCTGCCCGATTTGCGGATGTGGTTGCGGTTTGCGATGTTGACAAAGCGCGGCTTGACAACGCAACAAAAAAATATCCGAAAGCGAAAGCGTACACGGATTTCCGTCAATTGCTTGAGGAGCAGGAAAAGAGCATTGATGCCGCAACAATCAGTACAGCGGATCACACCCATGCTCCAGCCGGTCTCATGGCAATGCGGATGAAGAAACATGTTTATGTTCAGAAACCGTTGACGCGAACCATTTACGAAGCCCGTCTTATGGGCAAGGTTGCCAAAGAGACCGGGGTTTGTACACAAATGGGCAATCAGGGCAGTGCTTCAGATGGTCTTCGCCGTCATGCAGCGGAGATGAAAGCCGGAATTTACGGTGACATTAAGGAGATTCATGTTTGGACGAACCGTCCGATTTGGCCTCAGGGACCGGAACTGGTTCGGACGCTCAGGGGTTACGAAGAGCGGCTCAAAGCCGAAAACGCTCCCGATACGGAACAAAAAGTTGCGGAAATGAAAGCGCGGATTGAGCGTGAACTTAAAAATGTGGAGTGGGATCTTTGGCTTGGACCGGCGAAGTATCGGGAATATTATCCGGGGCTTTATCATTCTTTTGCTTGGCGTGGTTGGTGGGATTTCGGCACCGGCGCATTGGGTGATATTGCCTGTCATTCTCTGAACAAATTTATGGCTGCGTTGGATTTAAGTTCTCCGACCTCGGTTGTTGCCAAGACATCCGGTCACGATTTTGATGTGTATCCGAAATCGTCACAAATTGAATTTGAGTATCCTGACACGCCGACCCGCAAGGGGTTCAAATTTGTCTGGTATGATGGCGGCTGGTTCCCAGACCGAAAGTTCCTTGAAGAAAACGGTTTCAAATATCCTGAAAAGATGCCGGAAGGCGGTGAAGTGATTCTTGGCACGGAGGGAGCGCAAGGTCATGGGCGGAATGACCGAAAGCAGGGAGTAACGGTTCCTGAAATTCGTTACGCTCCGCGTTATCCTGATGCCGAAGGAAAACCGGCGGAAAAACAAGATGATGATCCGCGTAACATGTTTGAATTGATTACGGCGATCAAAGAGAACAATCCCGATCTTTGTTTTTCGAATTTTCCGAAACAGGCAGGTCCGCTTACTGAAGCCATGCTGCTTGGCAATTTAGCGGTTTGGACGGCATCGAAGGCGAACGAATGGGGTGAGAAGGTGTACTGGGACGCTGCCAATATGAAGATCACGAATCTTGCCGAACTCAAAACGCCCGGTGTTGCCGATTTGATTAAGCCGGTTTATCGTGAAGGTTACGTTCTTGATTGAAACAAAAAGAACGAAATTTTTCCCGATTATTTTCCTCCTGCGGGAATTGTTACAAATACAATTCCCGCCGCGAAAAACACAAAATTTCCGACTGACTATTTATTTGGCGGAATTTAATTAGTCAAAGTAGGCGACCACTCTCCGTAGCGGTCGCCTAGATTTATTGGAATCATTATCATCGTTTGAAAACTGAAAACGACTATGCCCAAACGTCCGGTTCGATTTTTTAATACAACAGGTCCGTGTAATCCTGACGACCATTATATGCTTCCGCCTGCGGAGCGATTGCAAGGTGCGCAGTTGCACCGTTACATTAAGGACAATCTCTACTGGATGCTTCATGCCCCTCGTCAAACCGGCAAGACAACATTCTTGCAAAGTTGGATGCGGGAAATCAACGCCGGTGATGATGCGATTGCGTGTTATGTGAGCGTTGAACGGTGTCAGGGAATGACGGAAATTGATACAGCAATGCCCAATCTTTGTAAATCTATCATTTCTTATGCAAAAGGAACTCAATTACCTGTTCCCGATATGCCGGAAAGAGAAGGCGGCAGTATGCTTTCCGACATCCTCTCGAATTGGGCTGTTATTGTTGTACCTAAGCCGCTTGTTGTTTTGTTTGATGAAGTTGATGTTCTCGAAGGTGATACAATGATTAGTTTCCTTCGCCAACTTCGTAGCGGGTTTGCAATGCGTGGTGTTGGTAAGTTTCCTACTTCGATTGCACTTGTTGGTATGCGTGATTTGAAGGATTATCTTGTAACGGCA
>JAISQH010000473.1 GCA_031274385.1 Planctomycetaceae bacterium
TGAATAATGAATAATGAATTAAAAACTTCCGCACGATGCCGTAACTTGATTTTTTGACCAACCTCCGCTATATTAACTTCCGTCTCAACAGTATTTTGTTCTATTTCGAGAACAAACTCTCCCCTCTCCACTATTAATTATTAACTAATAACTAATAACTATTAACTACGATTATGACTTCTGTTTTTCCTATGGTTCGGCTTCGGCGATTACGTTATGAGCCGTTGGTGCGTCGTTTGGTTCGCGAGACGGTTCTTTCTCCAGACCGGTTTATTCTTCCGCTTTTTGTTCGTCCCGGTCAGGGAATCCGGCAACCGATTCTTTCAATGCCCGGTCAATTTCAACTTTCGATTGACGAACTTGTTAAAGAAGCCGAAGAAGCGGTTTCACTTGGTCTTGGCGGTGTGATTTTGTTTGGGATTCCCGAAACGAAAGATTCCATTGGCAGTGACGCGATGAGTGAAGCCGGAATGATTGCCCGTGCTGTTCGCCATGTGAAACAGGCAGTTGGTAACAAATTATTGGTGATGACTGACCTTTGTTTTTGCGAATACACTGATCATGGACATTGCGGCGTTTTGCGTGAAAAACCGGACGGCGGTTATGAGGTGGACAACGATACAACGCTTGAGAATTTGGTTCGGCAAGCGTTAGTTCATGCTCGTGCCGGTGCTGATCTTTTGGCGCCGAGTTGTATGATGGACGGGATGGTACGGGTGTTACGTAGTGGTTTGGATCGTGAAGGTTTTTCGCATCTTCCGATAATGAGTTATGCTGCGAAGTATGCCAGTTCGTTTTACGGACCGTTTCGGGAAGCCGCCGAAAGCAGCCCCAAGTTTGGTGATCGGCGTTCTTATCAAATGGATCCGACCGCTGCTGCGGGTCAGGCGATTCGGGAAGTTCAACTCGATTTGGAGGAAGGTGCCGATATGGTTATGATCAAACCGGCACTGGCTTATCTTGACATTGTTCGGTTGGTTCGGGATCGTTTTGAAGGGGTTCCGATTGCTGCCTACAATGTTTCCGGTGAATACAGCATGGTTAAAGCCGCAGCGGAAAAAGGTTGGATAGACGAAAAAGCGGTTGTCCTCGAATCGCTGACCGCCATCACAAGAGCAGGCGCCAATATCATCCTAACCTATTGGGCAAAAGACCTCGCCAAATGGCTCTAACACCAAAATCAAACGACTAGAATCTCCAAGTAAACAGTTACAAAAACTTGTGTAACATACTCTTTTCATTTGAATATTCGGTTTTATTTTTTCTTTTATGAAGTAATCAGGTAGGCGACCTCTCTCCGAGAGTTTTTTAGTCAATAGCGTCGGCGTACTCACCGACTTTGGTTTACCGGAAAACATCGTGTTCCGTGCTTCAAGTCGGCGAGTACGCCGATGTTATACTTTACCCCGCAACCAATTGTTATTTTTCGTAATACGGATTTTATAAGAACCTTATTTCCAACCTGATTTTCTTACAAAAACAACCTTAGTAGCCATTGACAATAAAAAAGATTAACCTTATTACCTTATTAAAAAATGAGGTAATAAGGTTATGATTGGAGGAACTCTTTGAGCTACTAAGGTTGTTTTTGTAATAAAATCAGGTTGAAAATAAGGTAAGACGCAAGCGTAAGGCAAGCCGTTTGATAATGAACCGCGATTGCGTCACTCTCCACTCCCCAGCATCTTTGCACGCAAAATAAAATGGACAGTTACCATTGGGAGAATAGTTTTTGAAACTCTCCACTATCAACTTTCCGTTAAAGATTGCCCCCGAAAATGAATCGACGAACACTTTCTCCTAAAAATTGATTTCAGACGAAATTGATTGATAGCGGACGCAAGCGTACAAAAAGAATCAATCATTTCGGGGGCAAGCCCCCGTCGCTAACGCGAATTGTGTGGTATAACAAGGGCATTGCCCTACGCTATGATATTTGACCAAAACAATTGACCAAAACAATTGATCAAAACAATTGACCAAAACATCAGTCGTATAACCGTCTAAAGTCTATTAGTATCATTAACTATTTATTCTCTTGGAGCAGTGAAACCGATTTCGACAGCCATAGGACCGAAATCGGTCTGAAAAGGAATTGTAATCGGCTGGCAATTTTCAGGAAATCGTAACTCAGTTGCCTCGCCATTGATGACATTGGGCAAACTCAAACTGAGTTTATATTCTTCCAGTTGCGCTTTGGCATTGCCGGCAATCACATTTGTCAATTCCCCAACCGCATCGAATACATCGGAATTGAGTTCCTTGCAATCCTCCATGAGCATTGCGGACGCGCTTTTGAGTGCCAATTCCTTCGACATTGTAAGAACCACCGTCCCCGCAACAACCCCCGAAAGACCAATAATTCCACTGATCGGATAAAGAGTTTGCGGATTTTTTTTCAGTTGGGGAGCCTCCCGTGTTACCTTGCAGCCAACCATTGTTTCAAGCGTTTTGGTGACGGCAATAATAAACGGATTAATAAATTCAACACGAACAGCTAAAGACGACATGATGTTAAAATCGTTGGTATTTCTTAAAAAAAAGAGAACAAGTCTATCCTTAATATTACACGATTATTTACCGGAAATTGAGTGAGAAAAACGGGAAACAGCCGCTTGCAACCAAAACAATTAACTAATTGACTAATTAACTAATATTACTCAAATTGAAATTTATTGCCGCAATCCCGCATCGCGTCTCTCTCAAACAACCGGAAAGGAATATGATAAACGATGATATTATAAAAAGCAACAGGTACTGGCAATCGGGTTCAAAAACGCCGAAACGGAACGGTTGATTTTTTAACCTTTGTCGAAAACAAAATCGTTGGGAATATAAAGTAATCTGGCACAAGAACTACACGTAATCGGTTTCTTTTGGAGAATTTGAGCCAGAGAATTGATTGGAATCTGGTGGTTGCAACCGCCGCAATATTTCTGGTTTTCGACAACCGCTAACGCATCATTGCCTCCAACACTTCGAATCAATCGGTTGTAAATTTCCTTGAAATCACGGGGAAGTTTGGCTTCCTCCGTTTGGAGAAGTTGTTGAAACTGAGTGATTTCCGCTTCGATTTTCGGTTTTTCTTCGAGAAATTTTTTCTTGGTTCTCTCGTAAAGTTCCTGTACTTTTTTCAATTCGGCTTCGGCAACCGGAATATTGACGGCGTATTGTTCCGCTTTTTCAATTGATTCGAGGGCTTCGTCATCCAGAACGCTTCGGGCGGCTTCATCGGCTTTGATTTGCATTTGAAGTGCCTGATATTCCTTATTGGATTTTGACTCCTGAAGTTGCGTTTTTCGCCGGGCAATCGCCTGATCGTTGGCAGCAACTTCCAACTCTTTTTGTTTTGCCTCAGATTTCAATTTTTGATAGGTTTCGTTAATCTGAGCAAGATTCGCCGATTGTTTTTGAATATTTCCGTCTTGCGCTTTCAGAACCAACGGTCCTCGGCGCAAACGTCCGTTCAAGTCGTAGAGCCGGGTTTGAATGAGATGAATTCGTTCCAACGTATCTCGAATGTCGTCAGACATGTCTTTAATCAGGAAGTCAGGATGATTTTTATAGACCAATGTACCAAGTCACAAATCATACCAGATACCGCCCCAAAAACAAGCCTACCATTCAATAATCATGAGAAAAAGTGGCAGAGTTTTACCTCTGATCCAAGTAACTGTCTCTTTTCATTTGCGCGCAAAGACGCAAAGAATCAAAACGAGTATCTTTATCTTATCAAATTATCAATATAATTGCGGAGATT
>JAISQH010000486.1 GCA_031274385.1 Planctomycetaceae bacterium
GAATATCCCTTGAATAAAATTAAAAATAAACACGCTCAAAAACAGTGCAAGTTAAAACCAACCTTGAAATTCTTTGCGTCTTTGCGCGCAATCTTGAAAAACAAAATAGAAAGGTACGGGGCAAGCCCCCGTCGCTAACAATGCCCCTTGCGGGGCGAATCGCTAAATAAAATACCTGAAAAAATCTTTCTACCACAAAAAACGAAATCATCAGGAAAAAACAAAGCCCCAACTGATTCACGACTATTGATTGGTTTTGGGCAAATTAATTGTGATCGTAATCGGTTCGCTATGAGCTCCAAAGTCATCGGTGACGGTGATCGTCAAAATAATATCTATATTAAGATTCCAATTGTAACCATCCAATGCCCTAATCGTAATGTTTTTGTTTGTTTTGTTGTAAATAATTTCTAGAGACGGAATATCGCAGCTTGGAATCACGAAGGACTCTAGTTCGGTTACATCTGTTCCATTAATTGTGTAGAAGTTGAGTATATCACCGTCATTCTTATCTGTTGCAATATCATCAAGGTTAATCGTTATCTCCCGATTCTGTGGTGTAAGCGGAAGAATGTTGTTTGGCTTAGCAACTGGTTGTTTATTTGTTCCGATAACATTAATCGTGAACACTTTGATTCCATCGTATGGAGAGCTGCCCAAAGCATCCTCGAAAGAGAAGGAAAATTCCAAAGGTAAAAGCGTACCATGTTTGATTCTTGCCAAATAATCGCCGCTTGCTTTGTATTGGAGAATTTTTGTACTTGAATTGTAATAAAATTTTCCAAGCGATTCATCTACGCCGTTAATTGTTCGTTTTATTTCGACCCATTTACCTGCTTCAACTTCTGTGTTGTCAATATAAAGTTTGAGAGAATCGCCTAAATCAACATCATATACGAGATTGGCAATGTTAATCTCAAGAATATCTTCTTCTACTGCAACATTGGCATAAGTCGCATCACAATCTCCCAAATCCGAATTTGTTTCGGTATTCCATTTCGGTGTCGAATTCTTGCCGGTGATTGTTACGGTAATCGTTTCTTCCGTCGAAACATCATATTTCGCATCAAAAACTGTAAAATGATAAGTCAACGTCAAAACCGCCCCTTCCGGCAGGAAATCAAAATTCGTATCAGGATTGAATTGGAATTTGTTGCCAACAAAACTTGCCGCAGCAAGAGCGATTGCCGCAATATCAATATCATCAGGGATTGTAAGTGTATCGCCGCCGTCCTTATCGACCAATGACAACTGGTTCTCGTCCAATGACAAACCACCGATTGTGTACCAATTATCATCATTTTTATTTCGTGGCGCATTGTCCTGTGTATTGGTGGTAACTTCGATTTCAGCGGTTCCCGTTTCGCCTTCGTCAACTTCGAGAGGGTCATCAGTTCCCGAAACAACAGGAGGCTTTGCGAATAAAACTTTTATTGTGACATCAACATTTTCAGAATGTGCGTCACTCGTGCTGGTCACGCTGATTGTCAGATTATATATATTTTCGTTCAAATTATTTCTATTCAGTGTAATATAACCGGTAGCGGGATCAATTGAAATTCCGGCGTGAGTACCAACCAATGCGTATTGATAAGTTTCGTTCCAGTCAGGATCAACGAATTGATAGTTTGGTTTGAATATTACGGTATTAGTATTGTTGTCAACAATGCGATCTGGTGCTGATTCAGGATTTTTTTCGTTTGCCCAAAAATCAAACTCTGGAATCGTATCAGAAACGGTATGATTATCGCCTGTTCCGGTAACAGTAAATGTCAACTCTTTAGTTGTTGTAACGCCGTACTCGGTATCCAAAACGCTGATCGTTACGGTAAATTCCAGCTTTTCACCCGCCTTAAGGAAATCAAATGCCTTTTCAGGTGAATTGAAATTCAGTTTATAACCGCTCGCAAGAGTACCAGTAATGCTGAAAAAACTTGATGGATCACCTATTTTATCCTGATATTCTTGGGGCTGATATTTTGGATTTTTAACCGAAACTATCGGTTGCGGCAAAGTGTACCATGAATGAGTTCGTATGACCGGATTAAACGCTTCTTCCACATCAGTAACTGAAATGTCGAGTGATTCCGAAATTGCCGAATCCGATTCACCCACACACCAATCTGTAACAGAATTATTGTTACTATTCTTTAGGTCAATGATTGAGTACTGTTTGGCATGAACGATAACAGTAATTGTTTGGTAATCGCTTTGGTTACGAGTATCTGTCGCACTGATATACACAGTGAATCTTGCCGATTCCCCTGGCAACAATTCCGGCAAACCAGTCTTTGTCATGGTCAGATTGCCATTGGCATCAAATGCAAATGTCGGAAACGTAAGAAGAGAGTCGTTACCTTTCCATGCCTTTTGAACTTGAACAGATAAGGTTAATGTGTCCGTAGTATCAACATCTTCGATATTGAAATTCGCGATTGTAATGGTTTCTCCGGTGTCAGCAACGTAATTACTAGGTACGTGGAATTCAACTTGATTAGAATTTGTGCTACAGGTAATTGTGGGAGCATCATTGACACCATTAATGGTTACAGTTAATGTTGCACTGGCAGAATTATTTCCGTTTTGCGTCTTATCGGTGACATTGTACGTGAAAGTCAAAATGGCGAACTCTCCCGTTTGCAGAGAAACAAACTTACTCCCGGCAAGGAAAGAGAAAATACCATTTTCAATTTTATAATCGTCATTTTCCCTCAGGGTGATGCTAGAACTATTTGTTTTAAGAGTAACAGAATAACTATAGTTTGATGCATTGATCAGTTGACCTTTTTCGTTATAATTTCCTTCAATGAGCGAAACGGAACGACTCGTATCATTTTGTGAAACAATAAGTGATTTATTGACTAATGTCGGCGGATCGTTTTTCCCTTTGACAGTAATTTTAAAGTATCCGGTTCCTTCTCCGTCTTTCGGGTCTTCAACAGTATAACCAACCGTCAATATCACACTTTCACCATTAGCAAGTTTTCGGAAAATATTGTGCGACGAATTAAATGTAACTTCCCGACCATTTGGGGAAATTATGAATAATTCTGATTGAACAGCAGTTAATTCGTTATGCTGAAATGTTGCTCCGGTGAATCCGGCAATCCAGACATCGGAAATTTTCAGTTGTTCGTTGGAATGATCGGCATCCGTCCAACCATTCAGAAGATCGTTAATTGTTACCGTTGTAGCATCAACTGATTCTGTTACATCATCTAAAATTTTCGGATCATCCGAAGTCTGATACTGAGACGAAATAGGCTGATCGTTCACGCCGGTAATTATAACAACAAACGAACCGGTCGATTCACAATTTACGTAACCATTATCGGAAACCTTGTATGTAAATTCAATGTTCAGAATATCATCTTTAGTCAGGAAGTCAAAGAGATTATTTGATGTCGGATTGAATGAAAACACTCCTGTCTCCCGATTAAATTGATAATAGTCATTATTCAGATTAAGTACGTAATCTTCCCCATTGAGCAAAATCTTTTTCAGTGTAAACGTAGTAAATGTATAAGAATGATCTGTTTTTTTCGTAATAGCATTGTTCAGGTCTTTCGTAATATTAGGAGTTAGATTTTTTTCTGAAACAGAAAGTTCAGTTTTCGAAAGTACCGGATTCGATTCCTTGAAAACATGAACCGTAATTTCTTTCGTTGCTTTTCCGCCGTTATAATCTTTTAACGTAACCGTAATTTTGTAATCACCATCAGCAAGTAGTGGCTTCTTATCGTTCGAAATCGAAATAACGCCGTTCGTATCAATATTAAAGCCACGATTACTTGATGTTTCATCAATACTGAAAATAAGCGAAGATGGATCATCATTCCAATCAGGATCATTCTTCGTAAAACCGGGATTAATCTGAACTGTTGTAGTCGAATTGGAAACGAGATTAAAAGAATCATTTTCATAACTGATTGTCGGAGCGTCGTTTGTTCCTTCGATTCGGAACAAAATCTTGCCGCCGGACGTTGTGCCGTTTGCATTTCGAACAGAAAAACTCACCGCAATATCAACCCATTGACCTTCACCAAGCGATTTGTAAATCGCTGTTGCCGGCATAAAAACAAGATTACCGTTGACAATATTAGTAGAACCAAGTGAAGTAGAACTAAACGGATTTGTTGTATCGACATCGTTTTGGTTACTGCTCCATTTTTCAAACGACACAGCACCGGGGATAATCGAATAAGCATTTAATCCGTCAGGAAGTGTCCAACCGTAGAGTATTTCATCTTTTGGTACGGTAATATTTGGAACAGACCCATTTGTTTCCGTTGCAGTAAATTCCCCGTTTTTGCCAACAATCAAATCGTCTGGATTTGTTGGTGCTGTTGGAGCGGTTGCCGTACCGTTGATTGTTAATTCAATCACACCGGTACCGTCCAAATTATATTGCGTATCGTTAATTGTGTATTGAAATTTCAGTTTGAGAATATCGTCCTGTTTAAGATATTTAAAATAGTTACCCGGCTTGAATGAAAAGTTGTTG
>JAISQH010000539.1 GCA_031274385.1 Planctomycetaceae bacterium
TCGGGACTGAAATTTGTGTTGACGAAAATTCTCATTGATTCCACCGGCAACGCCGATCTTGCTGCCGCCGCCGGAGCGGAAACACGGTTCGCGGCTGATGATCGGGAACTTGCGATTCAAGGTGCCGGATTGCCGCCGCGCAATCTTGGCACGTCTTATACCAACACCGATTATATGTACGTTGATGAAACCGATATGAAAGACGCAACCCATGTTTTTGTGTACGCTAAGCAAAAATTTTCCCGTGCGTTTGATTTGTCGAAGATGCTTGACACGCGGGAACGCCGCCGTATTGTTGGTGAAACGGAATTTACGGTTCTTGATCAAATGAATTGCCGGACTTATTCGGATTCGATCGCCCATGTTTATACGAATTATGATTCGCACGGCGTGATGAGTCATCGTGTTTTGGAATTTCCGTACAATTATTACAATGCTCATCCGTCGTTTGTTCCTTACCGGGCTTCGTTGCCGAAGGGAATTGACGGAATGCTTGTTTCCGGTTTGGCGTCCAGCGGTGACCGCGATGCGTTGGCGGTGTTCCGTATGCAGCCGGATGTTCAAAATCAAGGTTATGCGCTCGGTTATATTGCCGCAACAACATTGAAAGACGGCGTTTCGTTACGAAAAGTTGACATGAAAAAAATTCAGCGGCATTTAGCGGACATCGGCAGTCTGCGTCAGGACGTTCCCGATCATACCGACAATTTTGAAACAACAAAAGCGGAGTTACCGGAAATTGTCAGGAATCTTCCGAACGGTTACGAAAAAGTCTGCCGTGTTCTTTGGCATCCGGCGGAATCGTTGCCGCTGCTCCGCAACGCCTTTGCCAACGCAACCCGGAAAGAAGATCAAATCGTCTACGCAACCGTTCTTGCCGCACTGGATGATCCGACCGGTGCTGATGTTTTACTCGAAGCGGTCAAGTCGTTTGACGGTTGGGATGACGGTCCGAAATGGAGTGTACGGTCGGAGATTCACGGCTTTTCTGTTAGTGAATTAGGGCGGCTTATTCTTGCGTTGGGACGAACAAAAGACCCGCGCGGTGTTGCGGTGATTGGCGAAAAATTAAAACTATTGCAACCAAGTTATCGTTGGATTCACGCTCGGACTTGCCTGTTGGCGTTGGAATCCATTGGCGGTAAAGAAGCGGCAAGCGTTGTCGCTGACATGCTGGAACAGCCGAAAACAACGGGATTTACGCGGCATGACGGCGCGGAATCAACAGAATCAATTCGATATAAATCCATCATTGAACTTTCGGCGGCTCGAACATTGTACCGTTGCGGCGACACGCCGGACGGCAAAGCCGAAAAAATTCTCGAAGCCTACGCCAACGATATTCGCGGCGTCTTCTCCCGCCACGCCAACGAAGTTCTGCGCTCGCAACCGAAAACGCCAAACCAATAAGTCAACTTCTAAAAACTCTTTTTTAACCACGAAAACCACAAAAAAACACGAAAGAATTTTTGTTACAACTTTTTGCTATAAACGATTTACAGCAATTGTGTTTTTCATGAAATTTCGTGTGTTTTGTGGTTAGTCTCGGTTTTTAGAAATTCCCTGAAGACAGTCCGTAACCAACAATGACCTTTAGGTTTTATTCAAAACTGCCTAAAATCAGTTTGGATTCGGATTTGCGTATCGGCAACAGACTGAAAATAACAATTTACCTGTTTCGATGCAATACGAATTGCTTGTGGCGGACTTCGTAACGGTCGTGTCCGAGAGAACCGGAACGTCTCTGTTTATTGCCGTCAATGAGGCGACCGACAGTCAATCGGCAAGTTAAAAATAAGTTTGCGTACAAAGGCACGAAGGACACAAAGAGCAGATGGGACGACTGGTTAAACTATTTTTTTTTGATATACTTTTTGAAATTCCGTCATCGACAATCCGAATTTTTTTTTTCACATCTGGATTTGCGGAAACGATGAGAATTTTGTAACCATTGAAATATTTTTCACTCTACCCGTTGCACTGAGTAATGACTGATCCTGTTTTACGTTCTTATCCGAGTTGGGACTACCCACAATACCGTTCCGGTGAAACGGTTGCGCTTTTTATTCCTTGCTTTATTGATCAGTTTTTTCCGACGGTCGGTATTGCAACTGTTAAATTGCTTGATGGCGAAAAGATTCCGTTGGAATTTCCGTCTGAGCAAACCTGTTGCGGTCAGGCGGCATTCAACAGCGGATATTGGCAGGATGCCAGAAAAGTCATGGAACATTTTGTCAATGTGTTCCGTACTTACCGTTGGATTGTAACTCCGTCAACATCCTGTGCTGCGATGTGCCGGGTCTTTTTCGAACAACTTGATCCCGGTTCCGAAGCAGCCGCACTCGGCAAACGAGTTTTCGAAATCAGCGAATTTCTGGTCAATATTCTTGGTAAAACGGATTTCTCTGCTTGTTGCGAAAAAAAAGTGGCTTTGCATATTGGTTGTCATGGACGCCGCGAATTAGGGATTGTTGATCCGCCGCTTCGGTTGATGGAAAAGATTCGCGGTTTGGTTTACACACCTATTCCTGACATGGAAGAATGTTGCGGCTTTGGCGGAACATTCAGTGTTAAAATGGCTGGAACCTCCATCGCAATGGGAAAACGTAAAGCAACAAACATTGTTGCCAGCGGTTGCGAATTGGTCACAACTCTCGACATGAGTTGTGTCATGCACTTCGGCGGCGTCATGCAACGTAACCCAACAATGAAAAAAATCCCAATCGTTCACCTCGTTGAATTATTGGCAGGATAAATCTTCTGATTATTTCGTTTTTTGTGGGGGAATGATTTTTGCAGGTATTCAGCGATTCGTCCCGCAAGGGTCAAAAAAACTACAAATAATGAAATCATCAGAAAATTTCCACGCTCCCTTGCAAAATATTCGCAAATGTTTATAATCTCTCTTCGTAATAGTTAGAATAAAATGATTATTCCTTGAAAAATGGAGTTTACCATTGGTTGACCAATTGATTTTCCGGTTTGATGACTCTGAATTTTCAGGCAGCGCGAATTAAATTATTTTTTGACTGTTTTTGATATTACCCGGTAGTGTAACGGTAGCACAAGGGATTTTGGTTCCCTTCGTCGGGGTTCGAATCCCTGCCGGGTAAATTTGTGTAAAATAGATAATTTACGCCCAATATTCTCTGCTTCATTTAACGTAACTGTCTCTTTTCATTTGCGCGCAAAGACGCAAAGAATCAAAACGAGTATCTTTATCGTATCCAATTATCAATTTAATTGCGGCGATTTTTTCGTTTTAGAGGATTTTTAAAA
>JAISQH010000600.1 GCA_031274385.1 Planctomycetaceae bacterium
CGGGAAACGAACCGGATTGAAATTCTGAGTCATCCGCAAATCACCGCCATGAACAACCAACAGGCGTTTATTCATGTCGGTCAATTGGTGCCGCGTTACGGCGGAACAACCATGAACAGCAACACAACGGCTGCCAGTGTTAAAGATGAAAAAGTCGGTTTGATGTTGATGGTGAAGCCGAATATTAGTCCCGAAGGCAATGTTGTCATGATGGTTGCGGTGGAGAAATCGAAACTGAGCAGTGTTGATTCGGTGACGGTGGGAATGGAAAACGGCAGGGAGATTCGTTCGGCGCCGATTGATAAAATTTACACAATGACTATTATCAGTGCGGCGGATAATGAAACGGTTGTTCTTGGCGGTTTGATTTCAAAGGACAATCAGGAGATTAACCGCAAAGTCCCATTGCTTGCGGATATACCGGTTTTGGGCAAGTTGTTCCAATACGAATATAAACGTTGCCGCCGTTCGGAGTTGCTGGTGATTCTGACGCCGCGTATTGTTCGGAACGCGAAGGACATGGAGCATATCAAACAAATTGAGACGGCGCGAATGAGTTGGTGTTTGGGGAGTGTGACCCAATTGTACGGCGACATTGGAACATACAATGTTATTGCGGAAAAACCGTATGCCGGTGACGCGCCGGTTGAGTTCCCGGAAGCGGTTGACATGGAAAAATTGACACCGCTCCAAGATGCGCCAACCCCAAAACTCGCCCCAACCTTACCAACTCCAGTCTTGCCAAAGAAAAATTGAATGCCAGCAATACTCTTTTCACTTGAATATTCGGTTTTATTTTTCCTTTAATGAAGTATAAAGTAACAAGGTAGGCGACCCTCTCTCCGAGAGTTTTTTAGTCAATGGAGCGTTGCCCTACGCTATGATATGTTACCCTTTCAGGGTATTTTGATAAAATAAATCCACAATGGGAACACTTTACAAAATCCGAAATAATCAGAATTTTTTTGGTAAATGGTATTATTAACATCCCGTTGTTCCCAAAACGTTTGATAACGTATTCGATTTGTACAAAAACAACTCCGTAGGAGTTTTTGTTACGGAATTGTTTTAGTTCATAGTTCAAAACGAAAACAATTTACTAAAACAATTTACCAAAACAATTTATCAAAACAATTTACGGACAGTTTTATGAATCATGAACTTCATAAAATTTTACGAAAATTTAGTGTAATCGCATACCGGGTTTTGCTCCGTTGTCTGGTGTGAGCAAAAACACCTCTTGTCCTCCTGAACCGGCAGCAACAATCATGGCTTCGCTGGTTCCGAATTTCATTTGACGCGGTTCCAGATTGGCAACACAAACAACAAGACGACCAATTAATTTTTCCGGTTCGTACGCCGCTTTGATTCCTGCAAAAACGTTGCGAAATTCACCGCCGCCCAGCGAGAGTTTTAATCGCAACAGTTTTCGTGCTTCTTTCACCTCCGACGCCTCAACAATCCGGGCAATTCGGAGATCAACCTTTGTAAAGTCATCAATGGAAATTTTTGTTGCAACAAGCGGTTCGGCGGCAAGAGCGTCACCGGAATCGTTGTCAATGTTGCCGCCGGCATCAGAATGAACGGCGTTTTCCTGTTTACTTTCTTCTATAATTTTTTCGATGCCTGATTTTTCAACACGTGTCATAAGATGTTTATAGGGGTTAATTTGAATTCCGAGCAGATGTTCTTTTGAAAGGTTCCAATGATCGATTTTGCAGTTAAGCAATTCTTCGACCTGAGTTTTTAACTTCGGCAAAACCGGAGCAAGATACACAACCATTTGCCGAAACAGATTGAGTCCGATTGTACAAATATCCTGCAAATCGGTTTTTCGTGCCGGATCAAGTTTGATTGTCCACGGTGCGGCGTTTTCGATAAATTTGTTTGCCCGATTACCACACTCCATGATGAGCCGAATCGCCTTGCCGTAATCACCGTTTTCGTAGGCTTCGGCAATCTCGTCACCCGCCGCCGCCGCCTGTTCAAACAAGCCGTTGTCATCAGGATAATATTCCGAAAGTCCCGTATGTGCCGCGAATTTCGCGGTTCGGGACGCTAAATTGACCACGTTACCCACTAAATCCGCATTGACTTTGCTTTCGAGTTCCTCAAAGTTCAAGTCCATGTCATCAACCTTGCTCGAAAGTTTTGAAGCGTAAAAATAACGCAGGTAAGACGGATCAAGATATTTTAAGTAGGTTGACGCCAAAATAAATGTTCCGCGACGTTTTGCCATTTTTTCGCCGTTCACTGTCAAAAAACCGTGAATATGAACTTTTTTCGGTAACGTAAATCCGGCAACTTTGAGCATGGTGGGCCAAAACAACGTATGAAAATAGGTAATATCTTTGCCGATAAAATGATGAATTTCCGTTTTGGGATTTTTCCACCAATCGTTTAGGTCATGACCTTTGAGTTTGCACCATTCCCAAGTTGAAGCCATATAACCGGTTGGGGCGTCGAACCAGACATACCAATAGTTACCCGGTGAATCGGAAATTTCAAAACCGAAATAGGGTTCCGGTCTGGAAACGTCCCAAGGATGCAACGGTTCACCTAAAAACTGACCTGAAAGATAATTTTCGATTTCCGGTTGCAAGGTTCCTGAGTGAACCCATTGATCGAGAAAGGGGTGTTCGGTTTCGATATTAACGAAAAGATGTTTTGATTTCCGAATTTCCGGTACGGTTCCGGTAATGGTACTGACCGGGTCGGTTAAATCCGCTGGCGAATAATGGGCACCGCAGGCTTCGCAATTGTCGCCGTATTGATCTTTTTTGCCGCATTTCGGGCAGGTTCCTTTAACAAAGCGGTCAGCGAGAAATGTTTTGGCTTCCAAATCGTAAAGTTGTTCGATTTCTTTTTCTTCGACCATTCCGGCTTTTCGGATTGCCGCCCAGATTTCGTTACAAAGAGTCCGGTTTTCGTCACAGTGTGTGCTGCCGTAGTTGTCAAATTCAATACCGAAGCCGTTAAAATCTTTCAAATGCGCCGCGTGTATTATTTCGATGATTTCTTCTTCTTTCCGTCCTTCGGAACGGGCGCGGAGCATCATTGTGGTTCCGTGCGTGTCATCGGCGCAGAGATAAACGCAGTCATTCCCGCGCAGTTTCTGGAAACGAACCCAAACGTCCGTCTGAACGTATTCGACGAGATGACCGATGTGAATATGTCCGTTGGCATACGGTAACGCACTGGTTACCAAAATTTTGCGTTTCATGGATCAATTTTTGTAAAAAAAGGTTACTGAAAAAAGGATCATTGTAATTTGATGTGAATTGGGAGGAAATCAAACAAAATGATTGCAGGCAACTTCTAAAAACTCTTTTTTAACCACGAAAAACACAAAAAAAACACGAAAGGATTTTTGTTATCACTTGTTATAACTTTTTTATAAACGATTTACAGCAAATGTATTTTTCGTGAACTTTCGTGTGTTTCGTGGTTAGTCTTGGTTTTTAGAAGTTCCCTTTAGTTGATGCTTGTTATTCTATCGAAAATTTTAGGTCAAAACAATCCCCTGAAATGGTTACTGTGGTTTGGGGTTTGTGGTTTGTGATTTGTGGTTTGTGATTTGTGGTTTGTGATTTGTGATTTGTGGTTTGTGATTTGTGATTTGTGATTTGTGATTTGTGATTTGTGATTTGTGATTTGTGATTTGTGATTTGTGATTTGTGATTTGTGATTTGTGATTTGTAAACCGCTTGCGACACAAATCACAAACCACAAACCCCAAATCTGACATCGACCAAGTAAAGAGCGTGTGGTGGAGCGGTTGGACCGGCGAGGGCGCGGTTTTGTGATTCGATTATTTCTTTCATTCGTTCGGGCTTGCTTCTGCCCCGGCGACCTTCAACTCCCAAAAGCGTCAATGTTCCGGCAATTGTCCGCATCATATTGTAAAGGAAACCGTTTGCTTCGATTTCGATACGAATAAGCGGCGGATACAAACCATTGGGATCGTGAATCCGTTCAACCAGTACATCGGAAACAGTACGAACAGTTGTTTTGCGTGGCGAACCTTGAGTTTGAAAACAGGCGAAATCATGTTCTCCTAACAAAAAGGAGGCGGCTTGTTGCATGGTTCTGAGATCGAGCGGTTCACGATAAACCCAGCAATAATTTCGGGTTAACGGAAACGACGGGCGGTTATCGTCAATCAGGTAACGATAACGTTTGGCAATCGCATTGGCAATCGGATGGAAACAGAAAGGAACTTCCTCGACCCGAAGAACCCGAATATCGTGCGGCAGGAAACCGTTCAAGGCTCGTTGAAAAACGCCGGTATCCAACCGGCTTTCCGTTGAAAAAGCGGCAACCTGTTTCAATGCGTGAACTCCGGCGTCCGTCCGTCCGCTTCCTGTTACAGAAACAGGTTTGCCAAGAATCCTGCCGAGCGTGGTTTCAAGAGTTTCCTGAACACTCGGAACATCTTTTTGCCGTTGCCAACCGTTGTAATTCGTGCCATCATAAGATAGTTCTAGTTTAATCCGCCGCAACTCAGGTCTGTGAAACGCCGCAGTAGAAAACGTTTCATTATTTTTTTCGTTATTCATTTTTTTATTTTTAAAATATAAAAAGGATAAAAGGACAAAATATCTGATGAACGGTCACAAAATGTTAATAGGAAACAGGAATTTTTTCAAGAGTTTCTATTTTTCAAAAAAATTTCAAAAAATTTTGAAAAATCCGGTCAGATGCCAAAAATAAGGCTTTTTTAGTGGAGAGTGGAGAGATTTTAATCCGCTTGCAATAACTGACCTAATCGTGTAAATTGATACTTGTTCGGTTTTTTGAAACCGTTCGAAGAATTTTTATCAAAATATTAAAAAAATATTATTTCGTGTTTTTTCGTGATTTTCGTGGTGAAAAATAAAACACTTTTACTAAACTTTTACTAACTTAAACTAAATTAATTCCAATGCAACGAATTATTATTATTTTTGTTCTGTTTATTTTATTTTTCCTGTCCAATACGTTGGCTCAGGAATCGGAAAAATCGTTTAACGGTGAGATTCTTTCCGCCGCCGCCAAGCCGAAAGAAATGATGAAGACGTTTCTTTCCGGCGAAATTGCCAAAGCCCAAACCGTTTGGCAACAGCGTTACGATAAACTTAAAACGGTTGATGATATTACAAAATATCAAACGGAACGGAAAGAATTTTTCATTCGTCAACTCGGTAAAACATGGGATCGGAATTCGCCGTTGAATCCGCAGATTACAAAAACGTTCGAAAAAGGCACGCACGGTCAAAATGCTTATCGGGTTGAGATGCTTCTTTTTGAAAGTGTTCCGAAATTCTATGTTTCCGCCGCAGTGTTTTTGCCCGACCCAACCCGTTTCAAACCGCCCTATCCGGCTGTTTTGGTTGTCTGCGGACATTCCAACACCGGCAAGGCAAGAGACCTTTATCAAAAAGTTCCGGCTCTTGCGGCGTCGAACGGATTGTTGGCAATGTCAATTGATCCGATTGATCAAGGCGAACGTTCGCAACGTTTAACCGCCGACGGAAAACCTGTTGCGCAAAGTGTTGCCGCTCACAATATTATTGGAGCGGGAAGTATTCTTCTCGGTCGCAATACCGCAACATTTGAATATTGGGACATGGTTCGGGCGATTGATTATTTGCAAAGTCGTCCCGACGTGATCCCGGACAAAATCGGTGTTACAGGAACCAGCGGCGGCGGCACACAAACTTCGTACATTATGTCATTGGATGAACGTGTTACGGTTGCGGTTCCGAGTTGTTATCTTTGCGGTCTGTACGATTCCATGATTCCTAAGATCGGGGCACAGGACGCTGAGCAGAATATTTTTGGTCAACTTACTTTCGGAATGGATCATGTTGATTATTGTATCATGCGGGCTCCGAAACCAACACTAATTGAAACGGCAACAAAAGATTTCTTTCCGGCAGAAGATGCGTGGAAAACAGTACGAAATGCCAAACGGATTTTTGACCGGTTTGGTTTTTCGGAAAAAATGTCGATTATTGAACATGACGGCGAACACGGTTGGCACAAAAATCTGCGCGAAGCCTCCATTCGTTGGATGCTTCGTTGGCTGGCGGGACGTGATGAACAAATTTTCGAAGCGGATGACTTGCCAATTTTTGAACCGAAAGAGTTTTTCGCAACACTCGGCGGTGAAGTTCTCAAAATCGCCGGAGCCAGATCAACATTCGATTTGAACCGTGATTACAACGACGAATTGCTTGCCATTCGAAAAGCAAAGAACGAAAACCGCGACAAAAACGAATTTGTTGCAACAATCCGTCAAATCGCCGGCGTCCGACCGCTTTCGGAACTTCCGGTTGTTTCCGTTGAAAATAAAGGCAAATCTGAAGTTCCGGCGTCACTGGCAGAAGTTGTTACTGAAATTGAACGATTACTTTTTAAGACAGAAAACGGCAACATTCTTCTTCCGGCGCTGAAATTCGTACCGAAAACGAAATCAAAAGGAACAACGATTTTTCTGCACGAAAAGAGCAAGACAGCAGATTTGCCGCGAATTGAGATATTGTTGCGTGAAGGTCAAACTGTTGTGGCGGTTGATTTGCGCGGTCTTGGCGAAACTCAAGCGGTGAGATCGCAATATTACGCCCATCAGTGGTTCGGAGCTGACGGAACCGATTATTATTTGGCATATTTACTCGGCAAATCTTATGTTGGCATGAGAACGGAAGATTTGCTGGTGATTGCCCGTTGGTTATCAGGCAGTAATTCTGAACAAAAAATAGAACTTGTTACATCGGGTGAAACGGTCGGTCTTGTTGCGTTACACGCTGCCGCGTTGGAACCGCCGCTCTTTTCCGGCGTGAAACTCGATAAACCGATTCGATCTTGGTACGATGTTGTCAATGCGGGTTGTTCGTTTTATCCGATTACAAATCTCGTACACGGAGCCTTGCTCGATTACGATGTCCCCGAATTAATTCAGATAACAGGAACTCAAATGAAACAATAATAAACGTTGTTTATCAACTGATTATACAGATGATACAGATTCGTTTGTAACTGTCTATTTTATTTTTTAAGGATTGCGTGCCAAGTAACTAAAACAACTCCGTAGGAGTTTCATTTTGATAACCCCGTGCAAACGAAGTGCAGCACGGGGTAAGTGTACAAACAAAACGAGAACTCCGATAGGAGTTCAATAAAAGGTGAT
>JAISQH010000623.1 GCA_031274385.1 Planctomycetaceae bacterium
TCCCGAAGTGGGGAAAGGACTTTTACGGTCGTCGAGTCTGTTTCCCGAAATGGAAAATATCCTAGCGTCAGGCAACGCCAATTTAGTTAATAGTTGATAGTGAATAGTTTCGCAAGCGATATTCACTATCAAACGGTTTGAACGACGCTTGCGAAACTATTCACTATTCACTATTCACTATTCACTTCCCTTCTCTTCCTGTGAAAAAAACTTCAATACTGAAATTGATTTTGAAATAACGAAAAAAATAAAATGGAGGGGCAATGAATATAAAAGATGAAAAAGCAACTAACTAAAACTCCTCTTATTCCATTCCCCTCCTTTTATTTTTTACTTTTTTTACTTAATAGTCGGTTTTTATGAACATCAAAACGCATCACCGCTGATGACTTGACCGCTGTTTGGTTGGCAAATCCAAACGAATGTCTGTTTTTCCATGTTCTCGTTCAGCGGTCGAACACTCCGGTCAGCAAACGCCGCCAAGACAATACCCGGATGATTCGAACTCGGTCTGGCACGACGATACTGGCTATAACCGGAAATACCAAGACTACGATCTTTGTTTATGAAAGAAGGTACAAGATATTTAGCAGTAGTCGAATCTGTTTTTGCCATGTCTCCTTCATAACCTTTATGGCTATGTTTATCCGTCGCGGTGCTGCCATAATCAGCTAACCGAGATTGACCATCGCCAATAGCAGTTGTTGTGACATTTAAATTATATGGAAAACAAAAGGCAATACGCTCTTCACCATACGAACAAACTCCAGCTGTATATACAATATTATCAATTTTAATACTACCTGCACTACCATCAGGAATAGTGTTTTTGCTGTGCCAAAAAGCCCACAATGCTCCTGAATTTTCGGTAATCTCACGTTCATTTTCCGAGAGAAGAATCACATTTCCAGTTCCGCTGTGACTGGTAATGTAGTCTATAGAACAATTAACTTTTCTTTGTGGAGTCTCGATTTGATCGACAAAAGGAGTGTCCGATATTTTTCCAAATTCATAGTAATGTACAGTTGTTGTTTTCCATCCTGATGATGCCACCCACGCATTTTGATATCCGCCATTGCAAACATAATGCGTTCCTGCGGGAAGTTGTGGCGGATCAGAACTTGGACACAAAAGCGATTTGATACGAATCAATTGCTTTTCTTGGTTTGTACTATCAATTGTTTGATCCGCTAAGTTTTGGTAAAGTTGATTGTATTCCAAATATGGTAGGATAAACCCAATCCAACTCGTGATGTTGGCAGTTCCTGTACCACTAGTTGATGCAGTAGCAGCAGTTGTTATTGTTTTGCCAACAATCCCTCTCATTGGTGGTAAATTTCCTCTTGCCCCATCGTAATTGAGGAGAGCGAGAGCCAGTTGACTTTGGTTGTTCATGCAGACGGCACGGCGTCCGGCTTCTCTTGCGGCTTGAACGGCGGGAAGAAGAAGTCCCGCCAGCATCCCGATAATCGAAATCACCACCAGAAGTTCCACAAGCGTAAAACCTCCCGTTATGAATTGATCTTGCTTTGCGGAACCAACATTGGACTCAATTGTTTTTGTCATTGTCGTTTCTCCTTGAAATAGAGAGTGAAGTTACACCAAATAAATAGGGTAACGCTCAAGAAGAACACCGCGTTTTATGAGAGAAAATCACATAGAACAAGGGAGCTCACGTAATGATTACGACAGCAGAGGCCTACCACAGCCCGAAGTAACCGATCAGTACGCAAAACTCCCTAAAAAATTAGGATGATTTCGATTGCACTTAACGGTTACTTGAGAGGCTGCAAATGAGGTGTTGCGAAGTGCAACAAATCATAATAGTAGTCGCTCTAATAGAATTAGAACGATTTCGACGTTGATTGCGAAAGTGGTAGTTTCTGCTGTCTCAAGCGTCAGGGTTTTATTCTACAGGAACTTTTCGAATTGTCAATGAAAAAATGGCGGTTTTTTTATTTTTTTTATTTTCTCCGTCTCTCTTTTATTTTTCACGCTTTACGCTTAAAATACAGAATATTGCAAATCAAGGGAAAAACAGGTGTTTTTTTTAAGGGATCATGCGCCAATAAATAAACTTACTTTTTTTGTTTTGAGTTACTCGTTGTGCATTCATTTTTGTTTTTCCCTAGTCGCGCAGCGACGACATGATGCATAACCGGTGATGTAGCGCAGCGCAATCACCGGATAATAATCACCCCCAACAACCAAAGTCGCGCAGCGACGAAATGATCAAAAGTAACGTTTAGGGAATGAGACGAAAGAGATTTTGCTCGATAATATCGATAATGCCGTCGCTGCGCGACTTGGTCGTGTGGGAGGGACGCGATCCGGCGGTTGCGCTGCGCTACACCGCCGGTTATGCATCATGCCGTCGCTAACGCGACTAATATCAATATAATAGAATTTTAGGTAATGTTATTGGAACATGATACCTAAATTAATTAATCAAAATGTTTTGACAATCGGAGCTTTCAGAATGAGATTTTTTTTCATAAAACCGGTTTTGGGAAGTTTTTTATTTTTACTCTCCTTTTCGGTTTCAACGGGAGTTACGGAAACGTTCTATGCTGACGGGACAAACGCGGTCATTGTTTCCGAACCTATTCCGAACCGTGCCGATGTTCTTTCGTATGATCTACCGGGTGAACCGCAAATTATTGAGCGGCGGATTCTTTCAACTCGGATCATTTCGCCGCCCGTTCATTCCGAAACAGTGGAAATGAAAGAACTGAAAACAACCACAGAACAACCGCTTTTCCCGCTTCGGCAAGAACAAAAAAACACGATGGAAAAAACGGAAAAAAACGTAACAATGAAAGTGCCGGCACCGAACGATTCGGATCAAACCGAAACAACAATCACGTGTCCGCCAGAATCTTTTGATCCTTCTCCCAAAACAACCAATCAGACAATTTCTCAGACAACGGCTCAGACAACGGCTCAGACAATGGCTCAAATAACT
>JAISQH010000667.1 GCA_031274385.1 Planctomycetaceae bacterium
CACGTGCCAATTTCTTTTTGGCACGTGACAATTTCTTTTGGGCACGTGGCAATTTCTTTTTGGCACGTGACAATTTCTTTTTGGCACGTGCCAATTTCCTTAAATTGTCACTCTTAAACCGCCTATTTTGACAAAAACGGCGGTTTATTTGATGAAATTCTGAATATTTGGTCAAATGGAGCGATTTTCCGGTCAGATGAAACGCTTGGTTGGTCGGATGGAACGCTTAACCGACGATAAAGAGGCGTTGTTGCTGTCACTTTTGTTTTTCCCTAGTCGCTAACGCGACTAAAATCAATATTAGACCTTTTCTCCAACATCCTACAAACGCCCCGAAGGGGCAAAATATCCTAGCGTCGGGCAACGCCCGACGAAACGAGGCGTCAACATGTTTCGGGGCAACGCCCCAATCATCAATATCGTTGCGGCGTTGCCGCGAATGGACTTATAGGAATCGGATCCATCGGGCGTTGCCCGACGCTAAGAGTTGAAGCCCCTTCGGGGCATTAAATCCGGTTTTTACGGAACAAGGGAAGTGAGAGAAAAGGTCTATTACTTTACCGTATTTGACCCTTTCAGGTTTTTTTGATCAAATAAATCCACAATGGGAAGACTCCACAAAATCCGAAATCATCAGGAATTTTTTATTTTAAGGGATTGTTTTGACTTCAATTTTCCTGTATGATGTTATCTGTTTGCTTTATTTTTGTGGGGAAAGATTTTAGTCATTTAACTGGCTACTGACTACATCATTTAAAAGGAATTGAGTTGCGGATTGACTCAAAAGGTCAATGGTTACGTGTCAAAGGTTTTAAAAAGGTTTCAACAAACAATGTCAACAATTCGTCATTCTTTATTTTCTATACTTCGTTTTTTGTTGCTGCTTTGTTTCTTGGCAATTTATGTGTTGCCGGTTTTCTTGGTTTCGGATGGGGTTGTGTTAGCGCAAACGCTGATGGACACCGGTGCCGCAATGTCGATTGGCACGGACATGGATGCGGGCAACGCCCAATCGGCAACGAAAGAAACCCGTCAAGGCGGAGCCATTAGTAAAATCGGCGAAGCAAACGCGCAACGCAACGCCGAACTCAATGCCGCAGCAACCCCCAATGAAGCCCCCGCCGGCGAAACGCCGGTTGCCGGGAATGTACCGGCAGCCCCGATACAAAAATCGTCCGTTGATATTCTCAAAGACGGTTGGTGGGGACCGGGCGGTTATATTAGTCCGATTAAGTTACCGCTTTATATTCTTGTTTTCCTGATATGGGTCGCCTGTGCCGGTTGGGTCAACTCCGATCAGGAACGTCTCAAAAAAGAAAGCCGCGAAGCACTTAATTTTCTCTATCTGATGTTGTACGCGGTTCTGGGAATGGTATTCTTTTTTGTGCCGATTTTTTGGGTTGCGTTTCCGGCAACGCTGTTGCTTTGTCTTGTTCCCGTTCTGGTTTATGTTGTTCAGCGAAACAAGCCGTTGCCGCCTCATGAAAAAGTCTTGACCGGCGAACATCTTTATTATCTTTACGCCGTTATGATGAACAAAATCGGTGTGAAAATCAAAGTGACCAAGCGGCAAAGTTATCAAACGGGACCCATCATCGAAATGGAAGCCGCCGGGAAAAATATTGATCCGAAAATACTGCAAGGACGTTTGATTGTTGCACGAAATGCACCGGGTTACAATTTACTCCGTGAAAGTGTTTACGATGCGCTGACGAGCAACGCCACCTCAATGATGTTTGATTTTACGCCGGAACGAACTGCGATTCGGCATCAGGTTGACGGAGTTTGGCTTGATTTGGCTCCGATTCCCCGCGTCATTGAAAAAGGAAAAAACAAAGATAACTTGGAAGAAATGCTGGAATCAGCGAAACTTTTAATCGGTGCCAACCCGAATGACCGGCGGTCACGGCAAACCGGAACATTTATTGCGGCATTGGGCGGAGGAAAGAAAAAGAAAAAATACGAAGCGGAATTTATGTCGCAAGGTACAAAAACCGGTGAAGCGGCAATCATTCAATTTACGGCTTCAAAAGTTCCGTTCAAAAATCTTGACGAACTCGGTATGAGACCCGAAATGCAGCCGAAGTTTTTTGAACAAATTAATGCGAAGCAAGGCATTTTTGTTGTTTCTGCGCCGCCAGCCAACGGTTTGCGAAGTTCGATGGATGTGTTTGCGCGTGTTTGTGACCGGTTCACGAGAGATGTGGTGAATATTGAAGATGCCGCCTTGCCTACGGAAGTCATTGAAAATGTTATTTTGGTACGATATGATTCTTCCAAAGGGGAAACGCCGTTGACGGTGCTTCCTGATGCGTTGTTCAAGGAACCTCACGCGTTGATTGTGCGTGACCTGTCGTCATTGCCAACATTGCAACTTTGTTGTAAGGAAGTGGACATGCACCGGCTTTTCATTACCACAATGCGGGCGAAAGACGGAGTGGAAGCGATTCTCCGGTTTTTAGCGACAAAAATTCCGCCTCAGCAATTTATTCCGAAACTTAACGGAGTGATCAATCAACGTTTGATTCGCAAACTGTGTCCCGCCTGCAAAGAGCCTTACCAACCTGCACCGCAATTGCTCCAACAACTGGGGCTTCGTCCTGATCAGGTCAAAGAGTTTTACCGGACAAGAACGCCGCTCCCGGAACCGGAAGAACGGAAACGCGGTATTTGTCCGACTTGTAACGGAATTGGTTATCGCGGACGAACGGCGTTGTTT
>JAISQH010000487.1 GCA_031274385.1 Planctomycetaceae bacterium
CATAACAATTGGAGAAAATTTATGAGAATGATTATTGTGACTTTGATATTACTTATACTGACCGTTTCTTGTTCCATTGCGGCGGAACGTCCGAATATTGTTCTGATAATGGCGGATGATTTGGGATATGAATGTGTCGGAGCCAATGGCGGTACAAGTTACCAAACTCCGAATCTTGACAAACTCGCCGCCAATGGAATACGGTTCGAAAATTGTTTTGTCCAACCGCTTTGTACTCCAACACGTACTCAATTAATGACCGGAAAATATAATGTACGGAATTATACGGTTTTCGGTCGGCTTGATCCGTCACAAAAAACGTTCGGAAACTTCTTTCACGATGCCGGTTACGTTACGGGAATTTTCGGAAAATGGCAACTCGGTCGTGATAAAGATTTGCCCAAACATTTTGGTTTCGATATTTATACGCTTTGGCAGCATACACGGCGTCCGCCGCGTTATGCCAATCCGGGTCTGGAAATACAGGGCAACGAAGTAAATTTCACAAACGGCGAATATGGGTCACAGATTTTCGTTGTTCACGCTTTGGAGTTCATCGAAAAGAACAAGGACAAGCCGTTTTTGCTCTATTATCCGATGTGCCTGACGCATAGTCCGTTTCAACCAACACCGGATTCACCGGATTGGGACGCCAAACGAACCGGTGAACAATATTCCGATACAAAACATTTTAAGGAAATGACGGAATTTATGGACAAAAATGTCGGTCGGATTGTCAAAAAACTGGAAGAAACCGGTCTCACGGAAAAAACGTTACTGATTTTTCTTGGCGATAACGGAACAGGCAGACCGATTACGTCGCAATTCAAGGGCAAACCGTATCGGGGCGGTAAAGGATTAACAACCGAAGCAGGAATGCATGTTCCGCTGATTGTCAGTTTTCCGGACAAAATTAAACCGGGCGGAGTCAATACAAATCTTGTTGATTCGACGGATTTTCTGCCGACAATTGCCGAAGCCGCCGGAATCGAACTGCCCCACGACGAAGAGCGGGACGGTATCAGTTTTTATCCGCAACTTTTTGATCGTGAAACAAAAACACGTGAATGGATTTACAGTTGGTTTCTCGGACAAAAACCGGCAGGTCAGGAATCGGTCTTCGCGTTTGATAAACAATTCAAACTCTATCGGCGCGGAACCTTGTTTGATCTTGTTCAAGACCCGGAAGAAAAAAATCCTTTGAATCCCGACACGCTTAACGAATCACAAAAGTTAGCGCAGCAAAAACTCCAAGCCGTTCTCGACCGTTACAAAAACGCCCGACCGGATTGGGTGAAACCGTTGGAAAAAACCGATACGAAAAATACCGATAAGTTACAGAAAGTGTCCGCCCTTGACCGAACCGGTAAGGTTGTTTTTATGCAAATTGATGACAGTACCGAGTCAAGTCGGCGATATTGACCGTTTCCGGTGCGATTCATGTTGTCTGAACTTTGATTAATCATCGTTCAGACAATGGGAATCCGCTTGCCAACTGCGGCAAAGGGAGTAGAATTTAGTGAATAGTTGATAGTGAATAGTTCACAAGCGATATTCACTATCAAACGGTTTGAACAACGCTTGCGACACTATTCACTGCTTGCGACACTATTAACTGTTCACTATTAACTAAAATGAGCCGTTATATTAATCCCTACACCGACTTCGGATTCAAAAAACTTTTCGGCGAAGAAGCCAACAAGGATTTACTCGTTGATTTCCTGAACGCCGTGTTGCCGCCGGAAAACCGGGTTGCGGACTTGAATTTTCGTAACACCGAACAGTTGCCGAGTAACACGGTTGACCGTAAAGCCATTTTAGATATTGCCTGTGTCGGCGAAAACAATGAATCGTTCATCGTCGAAATGCAGAAGGCAAAGCAACTTTATTTCAAAGATCGGGCGTTGTTCTGCACCTCGTTTCCTATTCAGCAACAGGGGCAGAAGGGGGATTGGAACTATAAACTCGATCCGATTTTTCTTGTTGCGATATTGGATTTCGAATACGATGAAGCCAATGAACGCCGGAAATTGCACCGGCTTGTCACGCTCAAAGACCAAGACGGCGACATCTTTTTTGATAAACTGAAATTGATTTTTCTGCAAATGCCGTTTTTTCAGTTAAAAGAATCCGAACTGGTAACACAAAAAGACAAATGGTTGTATTTCCTGAAAAACTTGGAATCGTTCGACGAGATTCCGGCAATTCTCCGCGAACCGGTTTTCGAAAAGGCGTTTAACACGGCGGAGTATATAAAGTTTCCGCCAGCAATTCAAGAAGCGTACCAGAAGGATTTGACAGCCTACCGAGACAACAACAACGTCGTTGAAACTGCACGTCAGGAAGGTTTGGAGGAAGGCGAAGCCAAAGGTTTGGCGGCAGGCGAAGCCAAAGGCAAAATCGAGACTGCCCGGAATCTCAAACGTCTCGGCGTGGATCAGGAGACGATCTCGAAAGCAACAGGTTTATCAGCCTCCGAAATCGACCGTTTGAATTGAATTGAGAATTGATAGTGGAGGTTAAGGAATTGATAAAATTCACAATGGGAAGACTCCACAAAATCCGAAATAATCAGAACTATTAAATATTAAATATTAAATTAAGGCAAAACGGTACAATAAACAAAATAAAACAAAAAAACGCATCTATGTCCAAAGTGGCACGAATTAGTATTTCGGTTGAGGAAGAGCTTCTTGAAAAGTTCGATTGTTTTTCTGAGGAGCAAGGTTTTCCGACTCGTTCGGAAGCGATCAAGAGTGTCATGCGTGATGCTTTGGTTCAAGAAGAGTGGACGAAGGGTCTCCATGTTGCCGGAGCGATTTCTTTGGTGTACGATCACCACAAGCCCGGTATTGTGCAAAAATTACTGGAAACCCAACACCAATTTTGTCCCGAAATTCAGTGTTCCCAACACGTTCACCTTGATCACGACCATTGTATGGAGATTATTGTCTTGCGTGGAACAAACGAACGGATTCGGGAAATTCTCAAACAGTTGCGTCAGGTCAAAGGTCTCAAACATGTCGTCTTAACCATGACAACAACCGGCAAACATCTCCATTAAAGTTTCCTTTTTAATCTATAAAGGAAACAAGAATGGAGGCTGGTCTTGATACAGTATTGACACTGTTTTGCGTTTGCGTTTCTGTTCCGGTTAACGAGTCGTTTGTCGTTTTAATTTCCTGCGATTTTTCCCTTTTTCGGGACAACAAACTTGACCGGCAATATTTCCTGTGTTTGGTTTCCGGCAACCCGGTTTAAGAGAGAAACGCCAAGCCTTCTGCCGATGGTTTCCGGGTCGGAATCAATAACAATATGGGGGAAACGAGTTGTTTCACCGCGTTTCAAAAAGGTTGATAAAACCACAATATCCAGATCGTTGATTTTCAACTCGCGCCGGACACGATCAACACATTCGGCATGACGAAGCGTGTGACACAGAAAGGCGTCGGGATGTTCGGCACGGTTCAGGATGGAATATGTTTCGGCTTCAATGGCTTCGTTTTCCTGCGGCGTGAAACGGAGAGTCAGTGCAAACGGCGAATGGTTCAGCAACGCATCAAACGTTTGATGATCACCCGCCATCACCTGATGACGCATGAGAACCGCCACATGTTGCCGTCCTTTCTTTTGCAGGTAATCGGTTGTCAAC
The DNA here is from genome assembly GCA_031274385.1 of Planctomycetaceae bacterium. GTDB lineage: Bacteria > Planctomycetota > Planctomycetia > Pirellulales > Thermoguttaceae > WRKP01. The sequence goes on from JAISQH010000487.1 coordinate 3,653, forward strand.
CGGATTGCGGCGGCATGATCGCGGTCAATCACGGAAAAATGGTTGATTCCTTGAAACAGGCTGCCGTACACCAATGCCGGAATCCCGCTTTGAGCAATCATTCGTTGGGATTCATACGACGCCCGGACAAGAATAAACGCATCGGTTGTTTTTCCCGCGAGCGAACGGTCAATCAGATTGGAGACCTGAGTCATTTCACTTTCCGGTGAAAGAAAACAATGAGACACGATACTGGTTGGCAATTCGCTTTGGATTCCGAGCAACACCCCGTCGGCGCCGATTCCTTCTGTTCGGTAATATTTATCGTGAACCAAAAAATGAACATGGTCAATCACCGCATGTTCCGGCGGCAACGGTTCCAGAATCATTGCACCGCGCCGTTGGGAACGCTGGATGATATGCCTTTTTTCGAGGAGTTGAAGGGCGCGGTTGGCGGTTGCGCCTGCCACACCGAGAAAACGGGAGGCTTCCAGAGTGGTGTAATAGGTTTCGCCCGGTTTCAACTTCCGGTTGCGAATGTCCGCCGCAAGACGATCCGCCAACTGAACCGTCTGTATCAGGAACTTGCTCTTTTTATCCGTCTCCATTGTTTTTTACGTTTCGGCAAGGAATCGTTCCGTCTTTGAAAACCGGTTGCCTTTTCCAATGTTCGTCAACAACACCCGGTAAAACCAACCAACCAACCTTGCTCCATAATGTATTCAATCAATTTTAAAAGTCAAGTGTCGCGTTCTTTTCGCGAATCGGGCTGACAAGTTTAAGGTAAGTTGCGAGCAAAGACGCCAAGAGGCAGAAAAATCAGAACCTTTTCTTTCACTCCTCTGTTTCTTTTTTATTTTTCTGATGGTTTCGGAGTTTATGAGAGGTTTACATTTGAAAGGAAACCTGCGATTTTATCTACCCTGAAAGAATCAAATATCATAGCATAGGGCGTTACCCTTGTTATACCACACATCTTTTTTAGGTAAGACGCGGTAAAATAAATAAATTGGAGAACACAAAATCTGATATAAGTAATTTTTTGAGTCAATTTTTTTTCATAAATTTGCTCAAAATGTTAGAATTGCAATTGACAAACATTTTTTTGTTGAATTTCTTTTTTAAAGTGGTGATCCGTGTGGTGTGTGTCAAGAGCAATTTGGGATAATTTTTGAAATTTTATCAATTTTTT
>JAISQH010000351.1 GCA_031274385.1 Planctomycetaceae bacterium
ATCTTTTTCAAACCAGGTATTGCCTTCCTGAATATCACTGACAAAATACCGGCTCGTCTTAAAACCATCACGTACGGCATCGCCGAAAATATTGTTCCAGTATTCGTAAACTTCCTCGAAATTTTCTTCGGTGATAATTTTTTTGTCGGCGATTCCAAAAGTTTGTTGCGGATCAAGCCGTTTTCGTAACAATTCATCAAACGCATTAAAATCCGTCCGTTGAGCAAGATGGTAAATATGTAATTGTTTTGCCAACGGAGAATGAGCAAGATCATCAACAAGAACCGGATCGGGAATACTTGGCGCCAAATCCCAATCGTAGTTTTCGTTGTCGTAAAATGGTTTCCATGTTATTGTTTCCGTTATGACGGCTTTACTGCGGTCAGCAAGGCAAAGAGTTGGCGGGATCGGTTTATCGACACAATTATCAATTTTCGGTTGGCGTGAATATTTTAATTTTCGAACGTAATACAATGTCTGTGCCAAAACCTGCGCGAGACTTTTAATTGAGTCAAAGTGCTTGTCGTACTTAAACTCAAACAAGACGCGCGGTGTGTAAAGATCGTGTCGATCCGAAGTAACATACTCAACACCGAAATGTGTTGCGTAAACGTGTTTAACGTCTTCTTCGGTCTTGGCGTTCTTTAATGCGTCGAAAAAAGTTTGCATGGACAGAACGAAAATTAAAATTATTTGTACAACACTCCGTCAATTGCCTGCGCCAACTCATAAATATCCGCAAAAGCCGGTTGAACTCCCGATTTGAATGTCCAATATCGCCCATGAGCAAGCCAGTTCCGAAACTTGAAAAATTGCTTGAGACGATTGACAACACTTCTTTTGACTAATCCATTCGCCAATAATTGTTCAAAAAGTTTACTGAGAGCAATCCGATGGCTAGGTACTCCTTCAAATGTTTTCACCATTTTACGAACGGCTTTTGCTCTTGGATTTTTGGGACGCTGCTGACAACAATAATCACAATCAATACGAAACGCTGCCTCAATTGCGGCAAACAAATTTAAGCGTGCGTCGTAATCAGTTTCTTGAATATGTTTTATTAATAAATCGCGTCTTTCCTTCGCTGAGGAATCGGCAAGCATCTGTGGGGTCTGTGAGGAAAAAAATAACTTTAATGCCAGTTTGCGTTCTTCAAATATTCTTTTTATTTCGGCAAAAGTTAATTGTTCTCCTGATCTTGATAATTTTCTAGCCACCTAACACCTCCAGAAGAGCATCCAAAAAATTTTCTTCATCCAATTCGATATAGTACACATCAGGCGGTTCTGTGACTAATTTCCAAACATAATGCCGTTTGTGTTTTACCGGTTTTTTTGTAGCATTTTCTGTTCTTTTTTTACTTTTCGCGGAAAGTATCTGGAGCCGCTTCGTATCCCGATCAACAAGGATAATTCGTCTCGTTTCAAAATCACTTTCCAAATCAACCCTGCCAAGTGCCCCCAATATGTATGTCCCAACCGGATTAAGCGATGCTTGTTTTCCAAAAATATCAATTTTTAAAGTCGGAGCATCGTATTCACCAATATATTCTTCGTTGACTTTAATCGTATCTTCGAATAATTGAACAGTATCTGAAAATTCATTGAGATAAGATCGAATTTGCTTATAAAGTTCATCTACCTTAGCAAGATATTTCTCTTTACGTTGAGCAGATTTTTTTTTCTTTTTAAGACCTGTATTGATAAAATCCTTAAAAGCGGTTTTGCTCATTCTTATTTCCCTCAATTTTTCAGAACTTTTCAGGCAATTGAAATGTAACATTTCTATTGTCTTATCATAATTTATCAAAACGATATTTTTACAAATCGGTTTCACGTTTTCATTCTTTGACTTGAAAAAGACGCCGCACAACACTTCCGGGTTGCGCGGCTAAAAGTGGTCAAGCCGTTTTGTGAAACGCATTCTTTAGATAACGGCACCATAGATGTCGTTTTTGTCTTCTTTTTTGTAATCGGTGACAAGCGTTTCGGTTGTCAACATCAACCCCGAAATACTGGCGGCATTGGTCAACGCAGTACGAACCACCTTGAGCGGATCAATAATTCCCGCCTTGAACATGTCAACATATTTACCGGCGTTGGCGTCGTAACCTGTATTCGTCGGCTTTTGCAAAACTTCGTCGGCAATCACGCTGCCATCAAGACCGCAGTTTTCGGCAATCTGAATCATTGGTTTTGCTAAAACACGCAACACAATATCAACACCAACCTTTTCGTCACCTTTAACCGAACCGCGAACTTTTTCAACGGCTTCCCTGCAACGGAGCAATGCCACACCGCCGCCGGGCAAAATGCCTTCTTGCGCTGCGGCACGAGTTGCGTGAAGAGCGTCTTCAATTCGAGCCTTTTTCTGTTTCATTTCGGCTTCGGTGCTGGCTCCAACCTGAATAACCGCAACTCCGCCACTCAACTTCGCAAGACGTTCCTGAAATTTTTCACGATCATAATCGCTCTCCGTTGTTTCAATTTGCTTTTTCAACAAATCAATCCGGGCTTTCAGTTCTTCTTTCTTACCGCCGCCTTTCACAATAACGGTTGCGTCTTTATCAACGGTAATTTGTTGCGCTTTTCCGAGTTGTTCCAGCGTTACGTTTTCGAGTTTGATTCCGAGATCTTCGCTGATCACCACGCCGCCGGTTAAAACCGCAATGTCTTGAAGCATTGCCTTGCGCCGGTCTCCGAATCCGGGAGCCTTGACCGCAGCCACATTGAGAATACCACGCAATTTGTTGACAACAAGCATCGTCATCGCTTCATTATCAACATCTTCCGCAATAATCAAAAGCGGCTTCATCGATTGCGAAACCTTTTCGAGTAACGGAATCAATTCCCTGATATTACTGATCTTCTTTTCGTGCAGTAAAATCAAAGCATTTTCCAGAACACAATTCATTTTTGCCGTGTCGTTGATAAAGTACGGCGAAATGTAACCTTTATCGAATTGCATTCCTTCAACAACTTCATACGTTGTTTCGGCGGTCTTGCCTTCTTCCACCGTGATGACGCCATCGTTTCCGACCGCTTCCATCGCTTCGGCAAGAAGGTTACCGATTTCCGTATCGTTGTTGGCGGAGATGGCACCAACGTTCGCAATCTCCTGCTTTGTTGTTACCGCTTTGGTGAGCGAAGTCAATTGCTCCACCGCGGCATCCACCGCCTTGTCAATACCGCGACGCAGTGCGGTCGGATTCGCTCCGGCTGCGATATTTTTGAGTCCTTCCTTGAAAATGGCGCGGGCAAGAACTGTTGCGGTTGTTGTTCCGTCGCCTGCAAGATCGGATGTTTTCGATGCAACCTCATTAACGAGTTTCGCACCCATGTTTTCGAACGGGTCTTCCAGTTCGATTTCTTTACTAACGCTGACGCCGTCTTTGGTGACAGTCGGTCCGCCGTAAGATTTGTTCAAAATAACGTTGCGCCCCGTCGGTCCCATCGTAACGGCAACGACATCCGCAAGTTTATTGACGCCATCCAGAATTTTCTTCCGGGCATCATCACTGAATATAAGTTGTTTAGCCATTCTATTTTGTTAATCGTTAATAGTTAATAATGAATTGTTTATCACGAAACGCCGACAGCGAACAGTGAATCTATGTTGAAACGAAATGAATCTTTTCTCATGATTCACTGTTCACTCTCAACGATTCATTACTTTACGACTTTGGCAAGAACATCGGATTCGCGCAGAATCTTGATTTCTTGTCCATCAATTTCAATGTCGCTGCCGGAGTATTTGCCGTAGATGACTTCATCACCGATGACAACACTCAGCGGAGCACGTTCGCCCGAATCCAGCAATTTACCGGGTCCAACCGCAATCACGGTTCCGCGTTGCGGTTTTTCTTTGGCAGTGTCCGGCAGGAAAAGACCGCCTGCGGTTTTTTCTTCTGCTTCGACAGGTTGAACGACAATACGATCATCCAATGGTTTCAGATTAATTTTTTTCGACATAGTTTATGTTCCTTTCGTAAAATTTGTATTAGTTATGTTGTTAGTTATGTTGAAGTGACAATTAAAAACCAACAATTGAAAATTCTATTTGTAATAAAAAGGTTAGACAAATATTTTTTCATTTTCAATTATTTGTTTCCAATTATTTAGAATCCCATGCCTCCCATGCCTCCCATTCCGCTCATGCCTCCCATCCCGTCCATGCCTGCTCCCGGCGGAGGACCGGCGGGTTCTTCTTTCGGAATATCGGTAATGGTACAGGAAGTTGTCAGGAGCAACCCGGCAACACTGGCGGCATTGGTCAATGCCGTTTTGACAACCTTTGCCGGATCAATAATTCCGGCTTCAAATAAATCGCCATAGACGTTTTTGTCGGCATCGAATCCATCGTTTTTGCCTTTCATCTGACGAATCCGATTGACAACAACCGCCCCGTCAATTCCGGCGTTTTCCGCAATACCCCGAACCGGTGCATCGAGAATTTTCTTGATAATTTGGACGCCGAATTTTTCGTCGCCGACGGCTTCGAGTTTATCGAGCGATTTTTCGCTACGGAGCAACGCAACACCGCCGCCGGGAACAATCCCTTCTTCAAGAGCCGCTTTGGTTGCCGCGCGGGCATCTTCGTAGAGATATTTACGTTCTTTGAGTTCGGTTTCGGTTGCGGCACCGACATTGATCTGAGCAACACCGCCCGCAAGTTTCGCAAGCCGTTCCTGCAACTTTTCTTTGTCGTAAGAACTGGTTGTTGTTTCGATTTCACGTTTAATCGCCGCAACACGCCCCTCAATTTCGACTTTCTTTCCGGCACCGCCCACCATCGTGGTATTTTCCGAAGTGATCGTCACTTTCTTGCAACGCCCAAGATCAGACAATTTCACGGCATCCAGTTGAACACCGAGGTCTTTGTAAATGGCGGTTGCGGCAGTCAAAATCGCAATATCGCCAAGCATGGCTTTGCGGCGGTCGCCATATCCGGGAGCCTTCACCGCACAAACATTCAAAAGACCGCGAAGTTTGTTGACAACAAGCGTTGCAAGAGCTTCGCCTTCAATATCTTCGGCAATAATGAGAAGCGGTTTGCTCTGTTTTGAAACGGCTTCAAGCAACGGAATCAATGGTTTGGCGTTGGAGATTTTTTCCTCGTGAACCAAAACGAGCGCGTCTTCAAGACTGACGGTTTGGTCATCGGGGTTTGTGACGAAGTGTGGGGAAAGAAAACCGCGGTCGAATTGCATTCCTTCGACGACTTCGACATACGTTTCGGATTGTTTGCCTTCTTCGACGGTGATAACACCGTCTTTGCCGACTTTGACAAACGCTTCGGCTAAGATTTTGCCGATTCCCGGATCGTTATTTCCGGCAATGGCGGCGACTTGCTCGATTTCTTTTTTGTTCTTTTCGCTAACGGGAGTTGCGAGTTTGGCAACGGCTTCGCAGACGGCGGCGGCTCCTTTGGCGATTCCTCGTGAAAGAGCCATCGGATCGGCTCCGGCGGCGACCATTTTAAGACCTTCGAGATAAATCGCTTCGGCAAGTACGGTTGCGGTAGTTGTTCCGTCACCGGCAACCGTATTGGTTTTCGACGCGGCTTCTTTCACAATTTGGGCACCCAAATTTTCTTCAGGGTCACTCAGCGTGATTTCTTCGGCAACCGTCACACCGTCCTTTGTCACTTTGGGTGCGCCCCAACCTTTATCGAGAACCGCATTTCGACCTCGCGGTCCCAAGGTACTTTTGACAGCACGGGTTAATTTAGAGACGCCTACAGCCAACGGTTGGCGGGCGGCGTCATCAAACGACATTTTTTTGGACACGTTCTGTAACTCCTTTGTTTGAAGGGATCAGATATCAGGGGCGGAGAATGGCGGGGACAATTCTGTTCCCGCACTTTTTTCTCCTCTCTGGTGGCAGTACATACGATTTTAACAAACAACAAATGCAAGTTTTGTGCCAAAGAACAAAACATCGTAACTCCGTTAAAATGAAACACTTCCCGCTTTTTCAAAAACAATACCAACTGCCAATTTGACAGTCCTCATGACAGTTGATAGTGAATAGTTGATAGTGAATAGTTTCGCAAGCGATATTCACTATCAAATTGTTTGAAGGACGCTTGCGAATACGATTCACTATTCATTATTCACTACTAACTATTTCGGGCGTTGTCCTACGCTAGGATAATTGCCGCTTTCAGGGTATGAATAAAATCACACTGTGAAGGCTCCGCAAAATCCGAAATAATCAGGAATTTTTATTTTTCCATAGTTCCGGTGGTGAACGGAGGAAAAGATTGATCACAAAATGACCCTGAAAGGGTCGCCCAATATTCTGTTGCGAGATTCTGATTGGGAGACGCAGTTGCTACTAAGGGTGCTTTGGAAAATAAGGGGTTAAAATTATTGGTTCTCCCGCGAGGCAGCGGTTTTTTTGTTGGTCTTGCAAGTTGTAAGATTGTTTGTTATAATGAGTTGTGTTAAATGATTATTGTCCCTCTACCCCCCAATTTTTGTTTATGACTTTTTCAGGTGTCTATGAGTTGTTTGGCTTCGACGGCTTTAGGATAGTTCATGTAACGTTTTTACCCCGTGAGTTCGATGCCCAATCGACAGCAACAAAACGTCTTAAGAAATTTGCATCAGATTTGTGTCGTTATATGACCGCCTCTGAAGTGGCAAAAATTCTTCTGTTTTCGGATGACACGATTCGCCGGTGGGACAAAGAAA
>JAISQH010000420.1 GCA_031274385.1 Planctomycetaceae bacterium
GTTCAATATCAATTTGTTGTTGCGTTTTCCAACTTCCGTTGTGCTTGACCAACCCGCGACTTCCAAGCAATTCCTGTTGCGTCGTCCATGAACCGTCTTCGCCTTTAATGTATCCGAGAACTCGCCGCGCGTCTTTGTGTTCGGGGTCGTGATCTAAAATCCGTTTCCAGTGTTGGCGAGACAATTCCGGTAACTGATGTTGGCTGCACCATTCGGCAATCTTTAAATGGTTCTCAATCGTGTCCTCTTCAAAAGGCGCAAAAGCATTGTATTCAAGAATCGCGTCGCGTTCTCCTTTGGCAGGGCGGTCAATGTACTTCGATTCGATACCGAGTTCCAAACCGTCACCCGCCTGAATTTGGTACGTTTTTCGAGGCACTTCCTCCCGATTAAGAAGTTCTCCTTTAATTTTCCCGCCTTCTTTAAGTAAGTACTCATCGGCGTGAAGCGGCGTCAGCACCGTCAAAAAAAGAAGAAGGGAACCCAAAAAGAAATCGTTTTTTGTCATCGGTTGTTCATTTGTTGTAGCGCATTGTTCGACATCTGCTGCATCTTCGCGGCAATTCCGTGCATAAAAACAGGTTCCAGCCCAAACGTGAAACTCCAATCTTCCCGCGATTCGGAATAGGTTGCCCCTACAAAAACCCGAAGTGCTTCTCCGGTTCGTGTGAACATGAAAACATGACCGACGTTTTGCCATTGATCCTTGATGTCGTAAGAAGTTGTATAAGACATGGAATATTTTTCATTCATAGTGTATCCAACGCTCAATGTCAAGTAGGTTCTTTCAATTAATCCGTCAAGTTGATCCAGCATGACGCTCAGATTGCCGCGTCCCGGACGGTTCCAAGCACCGCCAACCCGTGTGATACGCTGCCCATCCGAAAAAGTATCGTAAAGACCGGAAGAAAAAAGGGAAAAACGGTCGCCAACATGCCAAAGAAAATCATAATCAATCAAACCAATTGATTTCTGAAAATGATATTCCGATTCGGGATAATAATTAAAATGAGCGGAAAGCGTAACCCAATCAATAACATGGCGGCGTCCCACCGGACCGCGTTTGGTTTGCCAACGATGAATCATTCCGAATCGGCAAAGCGTCATATCGTCGGCGATTTCCATGTTTCCGGCAGTAACTCTGCCTCCCAAACCGCTTCGCAATGCGTAATATCGCGGATCAAAAATAATCGGAATGGTCGAATTTGACCTACCGAATGTCGTAACGGAATAACGCCGTCTGAAATCTTCAATACTCCATGTATCCAACGCATCCGTCATTATCAGATTTTCCATCGTTTGATCCGCCCGTGCATAAGATAATTCCGCATCGAAATCAATTTTATGAGCCAGTCCATTAACGTACCAGGTTCGGCTGGAGCAATTCGGCAGGACTTTCCAAAAAGGAAGGTTCAACCGGACGCCGCCTTGACCGTAAAACCGTTGAACATCCTGACCGCTTCGGTCTTTACCCCAATGGGAGAAGTCGCCTAAAACATACGGAACAACACGAACCGCTCCAATATTGAACGGTAAATCGAGTTCGTGTCTTGTCGAAAAAACTTCGGCGGACATCTCAATTGTTTGAGGCTGATTGGGATTGACCAAGTTCGGATTCGGCGGACGGTTCGTTAAACTGTCCGGCGTCAATTCCCAAGGAAGGTAACTGAAAAACCGACCGTCGTTATTCCAATCGTAGGGAGCGGTTGCCGTTTTGAAATTCATGTAACCGATTCGTGTGTGTTCATACCAGGTCAGCCGATCCTGTAACAACGATTGACCTAACAGGAAATGATCCAAACGCGGCAACCAATTCGCATTGGAATAACAATCATCGAGAGCATATTCCGAAAAAACCGAAAGCGTGGAATGACCGTCTATCTTTTTTAATCCGACCGATGTTGTGTTATTATCTCCGACATTCCAGGTTCCGTTAGAATAATTGTTGAGCAAATTCCGGTCGGACACTTTTCCCACTTGAGCGGAGAGCAACCAAGGTCCTTTATGTTTTCCGAGAGATTCGATTTCCTGCTGATGATTCCAATAAAAATAGTATCGATAATCATCAGGGAAAGCAACTTTACTTCGTGCTCCGCCGAGTTGATCCAAACCTTTGTCGTTGATTCCCCAAAAACGGAGTCTTCCTTGTGTTGTGCCGGGAACTCCCAAACAGCCCGAAGGGGAATATTGAAACCGGAATCCATGCGCGATTCCTCGTTCTTCCAACCAAGAGACATTGACGTCTCCGTCGAGCCAGTCCGGTTTATTACGAATATTCAAAATTTGAAACGGATTCCACAATGTCTTGATCTGATTACCGTAAATGTTGCTGTTACCGTAGGAGATATTTTTGATGTATAAAGTGGGATCATCCAAATCCGCCGCCATCCAGGGCCAATAAAAAATCGGAATGTTTCCTGAAACGATAAAATTGTTTTCCGCAACTAAAACCCGTTTGGTTTGCGGTTCCGTGCTAAAGAACGAGGAAGCCGGAGCGTGTTGATTTAATGTTAGCGTTCTGGAACGAAGCGCATAAGACGGTTCGCCGAGTTGGCTTGTTGTGATCACCGAATTTTTGGCGGTAAAAAGTCCGTCTCCCAATTGACGCAGAATTTCCGCTCTGAGACGAATTGTTCCTGAAATGTTTTTGATATTTTTGATTGGTGTTTCAAGACGTCCGTCGAGAATATACGCAATTTTGTTTTTAGCGTCGTAATACATACGGTGAGCCTGAATTGTTTGCTCGGCGTCACGAAAAACAATGTTTCCTTCAAGATAAAGTTCAAAATCCTGACCGGAATCTTCTTTGTGTTGACTGCCGCCAATCAGTTTCGATGGAGCGTCCATCCAGACGACGGCACTATCAGCGGAAATATCAACAGTATCACCTAAAAGGAGTTCTTCTCCGGTAATTCCTTCGATGATTAAATTGAGTCCTTTAGGAAAAACCAAAATGCCACGATCAGGATTGTTCGGATACGGATCCATTAAAAACGACAAATCGTTGTCACCGCGCGGATTCACCATGTAACGCCGATACGCCGGCGGTTTGGCAACCGGTTTGGCGGTGGAAGACGCCGCTGTTGTAACATAACCAACCTGGTCAATCGCCGTTGGTTTCGGTAACATCATTTCCAATGCACGTTGATAAATGGCGGGTTCTTTGGTTCCTGCCGGTTCTTGTTTCATAATGATTGTATCAACGGAAGTGGTGGTGGTGAAACGTCCCAGCCATTTTTGATCAAAAATTCTTGCATCGACTTTGTCCCGATCCAATTCAAGACACAAGGGCGATTGCGTGTTATCACTTTCGAGATAGACGGTTACTTCGCGGCTTCCGTCATACGAGTCTTTTTTTCGGGCAATCCAAACAACAGCGTGGGGACCTTGGGCGGAATGATGACCTTGCCGAATGGAGCAATCGCCGTCGAGGAAGAAAATTTCATAATCTCCCGATTCCTTCATCCAACCGGAATGGGCGGAAACGACAATTGGTTCGAAGGGATCGCTTTTCGGATAGGAAAGAAGTGTTGTACCGGAAGCGTTGACAATTCGGTTTGATTCGGAGATTGTTGAAATGGCGGGGACATATCCGACTAATTGATTTTCGGGAATCATGACCACAGAAGGATTGGATTCCGGATTTCCGATGACAGCCGGATCAAGATAGGGTTCGAGACTCGGATGGGTCACCGGAACATATCCTTCTCCTTCAATATAAATAGCCGGAACAAGCCCTTGATTTGGTGAAAGTGCTTGTGTTGTTTTACCGAGAAGTTGCGTTCCAAGTGATGGCGAACGGGTTGTTTTCGGTCGAAGCGTTCCGAAACCGGGCAGTTCGTTATTGACATTATTAACGTTGTTTTGAGTTTCTTTGGCGGAATTACGTAAAGGAAGAACCGACTGGAACGGAGCAGGAAGAATACGAAGATGCTCTGCAATGGGATTTTGAGCCGAAAGTGACGCTGTCACCATGTTGAAAATAAGAAAAGTTCCCAAAAAGAAAATAGCGCGCAATACGTCCTTAAAACACCTCGTCCGTTGCGGAGGCGTTTTGAGGAAATATTTTGTTAATTCTTTGGAATTGATGGACTTACGCAATGCAACTTCAGTTTTAACCAAGCCGTTTCAAAACGAACAGAGAAAACAAGCCGCGAATTATGATGATTTCGCCGAAATAAATCAAGAGGAAAATGGAACCCTCTGAAAATTCAGAAACGAATGAGATTAAGCCAAAAATGACAGATTACGGGCAAAACTGCCAAGATTGTAAAATCATTACACTAGTATCCCCTTAAAGTTTACAAAACGAGTCATAACCTTTTAATTTAATATTAGTTATGTAAAATTTTGACCCCCGTCGACTTCAATTCGGTCTGAACTTTTGGCGAGATAAACGAAAGGTTAGGTCAAAATGTACAAAGGTCAATTTATTTTCACACAGATCATGAATCTTGTTCCTTGTGAACGATTCCAAACTTGTGTTGATCGGTATCAAGGTGATTATCGGGTTCGGCACTTTCGTTGTGCTGATTATTGGTTCTCCCGCGAGGCAGCGGGTTTTTTATTGGTCTTTCAAGTTGTAAGATCGTTTGTTATAATGAGTTGTATTAACTGGTTATTGCCTCTCTAACCCCCAATTTTTGTTTATGACTTTTTCAGGAATCTATGAGTTGTTTGGCTTCGACGGCTTTAGGATAGTTCATGTAACGTTTTCGCCGTCGGCAGTGAAGGTATTTAAAGGTATTTATACGTCGAGATCGTCGTTACCGAATGACTTGTCCTCATTGCGGTAAATCTGAAACGTTTTTACCCCGTGAGTTCGATGGTCAACCGACGGCAACGAAACGTCTTAAGAACTGAACTTTTGCAAAATGACATTTCACACTGTAAATCAAAGGAGTTGAAGCATTAAAAATTGGCAATTTTTATCATATTATTGTATCATATATCGATTTTTCGAAAATTGACATGTT
>JAISQH010000436.1 GCA_031274385.1 Planctomycetaceae bacterium
TCTTCCATTTTCGGACCGAGAGCATCCTCCAAAGGGAACACAACAATCCGACCGCCCATCATCGGAACATAAACATAGTTTTCGCTCATTTCCGAAGCCGCCGACGCTGCACCGGGCAAGGGCGTTTGCAACAGCAATTTGCCGTTTCGGCGATCAAAAACGAAAAGTTCCAAACCGTTAAGCACGGTAACCATCCGGCTGTTGACGGCGGGTTCCTGAAAAATCATTTCGCGGTTTCCCAATGTTCGCATCCAGAGTGACTTACCGGTTTCGGCGTCGATCACATGGAGTTTGGCATCGTCGGAAATAACAAACATCGTGCCGCCTTCAACCATCGCATAGAGAATTTTGTTCCGATTCGGATTGATTCCGACCTGATTGAACCAGGCACGAGTCAAGCCGTAAGGTTCGAGCAAGTGCGGGGAAAGTAAAGGCGGAGTTTCCTTTGCCGCAAGAAACGAAACAAAAAGCATAAAAACCGCCGGAATAATAAAAAAAACCGAAAAAAAATGCTGTTTTTTCATGTCAATTTTGCCCCGTGTTTTTGTTTTATTAAGATAGTCCGCAGCCGGTGACACAAACAATTCACTTGGTATTTTACTTCAAACGTTCACTTTTTCAAGAGACAGAACCACATCAATTCAGCCAAACCGCAATCGTTCATGAATGGCGTCAAGACGCAAAAAAGAACCAATAAAAAATAATCTATTCTTCATTGCGTCTTTGCGGCGTTGTTCGCAACAAAAAAATCAAAGACGGATTTGTAAAACGATTATGGAGAACAATTCGCAAAACAAGTCCGTCTTTTTCTGAGAGGGAGCGGTTTAGTGTCCGCAGCAACAACAACCGCCGGTTTTTCCTCCGCCTTTTTTCAGCATTTCGCGGACACCTTCGAGTTGTCCGGTGCTGCCGAGTACGGAATTTTTATGAATAATGTACTCGGCGTAGGCTTGCATGAAGATTTTCCCCGGCGGGCGCAGGTCGAAATTGGCGGGATCATCGCGGAATTGCTCACGGTGAATGGCACACCAAACCAAACGACCGTCCGTATCGATATTAATCTTGGTCACGCCGAGTTTGGCGGCGGGCAAATATTGTTTTTCATCGACACCGCTGGCATCTTTGAGTTTTCCGCCAGCATTGTTGATTCGTTCGACCCATTCATGCGGTACGCTGCTGCTGCCGTGCATGACCAACGGGAAATTTTTCGGAATGGCTTTTTGAATTTTTTCCAGAACATCGAAATGCAAACCTTGTTTGCCGGTGAATTTGAACGCGCCGTGCGAAGTTCCGATGGCAACCGCTAACGAATCGACGTTGGTTTTTTCGATAAATTCGGCTGCCTGAGCCGGATCGGTTAATTTGACACTTCCGACGACATCTTCTTCGACACCGCCGAGTTGTCCGAGTTCTGCTTCCACGACAATATTTTTCGCGTGGGCTTTCTCGACGACTTTTTTGGTAACTTCGATATTTTTGGCGAATTCCTCATGGGAAGCGTCAATCATAACGGAACTGTAAAATCCGCTGTCGATACAATCATAACAGGCTTCTTCCGTGCCATGATCGAGATGAACAGCGAAAATCGCTTCCGGGAACACCTCATCAGCGGCACGAATCAACGCTTCGAGCATTCGTTTATCGCTGTAGGAGCGTGCGCCGCGTGAAATCTGGATAATGAACGGCGCACTTTGCGAAGAGTCAATTGGGTCTTCGTTTTTGGCTTTTTTGCCAAGGTTGCCGCGAAACAGACCGACTGTTTGCTCAAGATTGTTGATGTTATACGCACCGATGGCGTATTTACCGTAAGCGTGACGGAATAAATCTTTTGTGGTAACGATCATATTCTTCTCCTGACTGGTTGGAAATGGAGCAAAATCCGATAGGATAAATTATTATATTACAATGCAACGAAAGCGTAAAGCCCCCGCAGAGTTAGTAGTCAGTAGCCGGTAGTCAGTTGTCAGTTGTTTGTCGTTTGTAGCCGGTTGTTTGTTGTTCCTTGTGGAAAAGGAAAGTAATTCGCTTGCGCACTGACTACTGACTACCGGCTACTGACTACTAACTGCCGGGAGAACGCACCGGCTCTTGAATGGGCGCGTTTTTGGTGTAGAATAACGCCCCAAACGAATCACGTAATCCATTACCATTTTGATTTAACCAAGGAAACAAAACAGATGAACACGAACGATTCCAAGTATAAAAATTTTGCTTTAGTTCGGGAAATGCTTCGGACGCCGGAGATTATTAGCCATTTTGATTTTGGTCAAACGCGGCGGATTGTTGATTCGGTTAGGTTGACCGGGCGATTTTTTCTGACGGGGGAAGGTTCCAGCCGGATTTTTCCTGCCAAGCGGTTGATTGCTTCGGTTTTGGGACGCGGTTTGGATTTGACCATTGCAACCGACGGGGCACGCCAATCATTGGAATATGACCTCTCGAAATGGACGGTCATGGGTGCATCGAATAGCGGTCAAACCAAAGAATTAATTACCCTGTTCCAAAAACTGGCAACGGAAAACCATGCCCGTCTCTTTGGTTTGACGGCGAACGCCGGCACCAAATTGACGGAGGTTTCCGACTCGGTGATTTTGTCATGCGGCAAGGAGGAAGCGGTTGCGGCGACGATGAGTGTGGTGGAACAGGCGTTGGTTTATCAGTCGATTGAAGTTGGCTTGGCGGACTGCCGTTGCGGTTGCACCGAACGCAAAACCGAAGCCGGAAAACTCGCCGCCGAAGTCTTGGCAGCGGAATACGATGCCGGATTGATTCAAAAAACGGCGGAGGCTCCGGTCATTTATCTGGCTGGTCGCAACAACGGAGTTGCGGAGGAACTCGCCCTGAAAACAAATGAAATCACCCGAAAACGAAGTCAATATCTTGAAGGAACGATTGTGGTTCACGGGATTGAGGAGGTGATGAACCCGGAGGATGTGGTTATTCTCATTGAACCGTTTGAACAAGACGCCGAATTTTATAAAAAAAATCTGGTGGATGGTGTCGGTCTGACGGTGATTGCGATTTCTTCAACACCGACATTGTTCCCGACCATTTTGATTCCGTCTCTGGCTCGTTACAACGAATATCTCCAACTGCTTGCCGGTTGGAATTTATTGGTTCAGACCGGTGTTGCCTGCGGAATTGACATCGACAAACCAAAACGCGCCCGCAAAGTCGGAAACGCCTTCTAAAATAATTCACGCCCAACCCTTCGCAAACATTTTGCAATAATCAGCAAATGTTTTGCAGTGTAACCCAAAACGTTTGTGGTGTTTAGCAAACGTTTTGCGGTATTCGCCAAACGCTTCGCGGTAATCAGCAAACGCTTTGTGGTGTTCGGCAAATATTTTGTGGTGTTCGCCAAACGCTTTGCGGAGTTCGGCAAATATTTTGTGGTAGTCAGCAAACGTTTCGTGGTAATCAACAAAATGATTTACGGAGTTCGGCAAATATTTTGTGGTAGTCATCAGCAAACGTTTCGTGGTAATCAACAAATGATTTACGTAATGTCGAGAAAAATTTTCGGGTCAAATGAAAATGTTCTTTGTCTCATCCTAACTCCAACGGAGTCATCCTAAAATTTTTCCTCCGTTCCAGTGGTTTGCGGTACTCCGCAAACCACCGGCTATTTTGGAGTGACCCCAACGTGGTCAGAAAGAAATTAAGGAGCGTTTTTATTTCCAACCTTTTCGTTTCTCAAAAAAAGGAAAAACCGAATTTGATTGTGGTGTGAGTATACTAAGGGGCTTTGGAAAATAAGAGTTTTAAGAAAACATTCTCCATGATCGTTACAAATGATAAGACTTGCAAAATAGCTGATTGTTTCGGATTTTGTGGAGGTTTACATTTGAAAGGAAACCTCCGTCTGACCCTTTCAGGTTGATAAAATCACACTGTGAAGACTCCACAAAATCCGAAATAATCACTCAAAATCATTCCGTGTCAGTTTGTGGTTTTCGTGGTTGAAAAAGAAATGTTGTTACGCTGTCGTATTAGGGAATATTATTTATATAACGAAAATATTATTGGTTGTTTGGTGTTGTATAAAACACACGTTGGGCTTTCCCTTCTTGGCGTGGGAGTTCGCCGGGTTTGAAAACGTCGCCTTTGGGTGAAAAACCGAGGCGTTCTTTGAGATGTTTTTCAACCATATAACCCGTTACCGATTCGTCCGCCTCAACATTGATCCGAACATCCCGAACTCCATCAGCCTCCTCAATCACAATCTGGTAATGAGGTAACACGCCGGGAATTTCTAACAAAGCATGTTCCACCTGTTTCGGAAAGAAATTGACGCCTTTGACAATTAACATGTCGTCCGTTCGCCCCATAATCGGAGCAATACGAAGATGAGTCCGCCCGCAATCACACTTTTCACGCGAAACAATTTTGGAAAGATCACCGGTTCGGAAACGAATGACCGGTAATGCCTGCCGGGTTAATGATGTGACAACAATCTCGCCCTGTTGACCATCAGGAACCTGTTTTCCTGTTACAGGATCAATAACCTCAACAATATAATGATCCTCCCAAACATGAATTCCGGCATGAGCAGGACAGTCCATGCCAAGAGTTCCGACTCCGCCGGTTTCCGTCATGCCGTAAATGTCAAACGACTCAATACCAAGTTCCGATTCAATCCGCTTTCGCATTCCTTCGGAAAAACTTTCCGCACCAAAAATGCCGATTTTCAGATTGGGAAGACTCACATCCATTGCCCGCATGACTTCGAGAATCCGAATCGCATAAGAAACAACACCGCAAAGAATTTTCGTTTCAAAATCACGTGCCAACCGAACTTGCCGTTCAGTGTTACCGGAACCGGTCGGAATCACAAACAACTCCGCCGCTCTGGCTCCGTGATACATGCCGAATCCGCCGTTGAAAAGACCAAACGACGGCGTAATTTGTACAGGATTGCCCGGTGCCGCGCCAGCCATAACGTAACACCGCGCCATGCACTCCGCCCATTGCCGGAGATCCGCTTCGTTGTACGGAATCACGACCGGACTGCCGGTCGAACCGCTCGACATGTGCATTTCGCGTATCTGATCTTTGTCAATACAACACATGCCAAGAGGATAAGTCCGGCGAAAATCTTCCTTGTTGATTGTCGGAAGTTCCTGTAACTGTTCCACCGTACCAAAATCGTCAACCCGCGTCAATCCCGCTTCCATAAAACGTTGACGGTAATAATCGTTGTGAGCCAGAACCCAACGAAGAACTTCTAAAAGACAACGGTCTTGATGAGTCCGAATCTCATCCAAAGACATCGTCTCCGCCAAAGAATGAAAATATCGCATGGAATTTTTTTTGTAAATTAAAGTAAATAATAGTAAGTAAATAAAACACAAAATCAAAGAACAATAACGTTACCGGATATGTTAGCACAGAATTTTAAGAAATGCTCAAAGGAAGCAATGTCTCCCGTTTCAGAACAACGCCGGATCAATTCTTGTAAAAAGGGTTCCTCCGTTACCACTCCCGGATGCGTTTTCGTATAACAAGTGTTCCTTTCGCGGCAAATTTCCCGAAAGTATTCAACGTGAAACGATGCAATTGATCCCTTGTAAGCCGGAGGAGCCATCAATTTTTCCGGGTCTTTATCGAAAACATTAAAATGATTGATATAAGTACGTAAAGTTTGACTTTCAGGATTTCTCTTAAAAAAAGTTCGGTTTCCCAAAAACCAAGTTTCGATACATTTATTTTGAACAACAATTTCAAGTTTTGTTTTTGATGAAAGAGAGAGGTTGTTTTTATAAAGATAATTTTGTACTTCTTGGTAACGTTCTTCCGGTGTTACGTTTTCTGCGTCAAGACATAAGACCAAATAGTCGAAATTGCCTTGTTGATTAATATCGTTAATGGCATTTTTCAGATGATGAAACAAACTGGGAAAACCATTGCCGCTGAAAAGGAAATAATGATTCTTGGTCACGTCATCAAAATTCATGACCCGATTGAAATGAGGAACAAGAAATGACAACCACGCCGGATAGACCTTCATTTCCGTTCGTTTTCCTTCCAAAAGAAAATAAATGTTCATTTTTTCTGTTCCTGTCCGGTTCTGAATTCATCCAGTTGCATTAATTGCATAAAGGCTTCGTGATGTGATTTTTTGAAATCGACACCAAGATCGCTTAATGTATGTGTTTTCACCGTACCGCCATGACGAGTGACCAACTTCCAATAATCACAAGGAATGTTATTGATAATATAAGGATGATGACTTGTTACAATAAATTGAAGTTGACGTTCCGGTGACAAGATTTCTTGCGTGATTTCTTGAATACAGTTGATTCCTAAACTGTTTTCAAATTCGTCGATAAGAAAAACGGTTCCTTCCGGGCAAAGATATAAGTTACAAAGTTGCATCAGCACCCGATACATGCCCGACGAAATTTTTGTAATATAATGATCCACGCCTTCTTCCCGAATTTGAATTTTGAAAAAAACTGTATCTTCATCCGGGAACATGCCAAAAGATACCGATTTGAACGCCCTGACAAAAGGAAAAATTTCAATAAATTGTTCTTGAATGGAATGAAAAAGGTCTTGGTTTATTTGTCCCAGAAAATATAATTTTGCTTCATTGGGTAAATTACAATTTTGAATTTTTTCGAATGAATTGATACCGGATTGAAGACTACTCCAATTTTTTATCAACTCTTTGCGGTGGTGAACGGGGTTTGTGCAATCGACCAACTTCATTTTAATAAAACCATCATGGGCAGGTTTGACACTATTTTCTTCCTTAAATAAACTCAGAATACTTTCATGCCGTGAAAGTTTCGGAGTTTGTTCACGATTAAATTGAATATCGTTACCGTCGCGGTCAGCAACAAGTTCTCCGTCGCACACCAATTTTTCATACTTAATATTCAAATCCCCATTTTCAAAACTTCCTTCCCATTGATAATGTTGACCATTTAATGTTTCAAATTCAATATTCCAATTCACACCGGAATAAGAGAAACCGAGAGCAATTTCTTGTAATTGAAGCAAAGAATTTAAAATCATCGTTTTTCCCACGCCGGAAGCCCCAACCAACAACGTCAGATTATCGTTGAAAGACATCTTTTCCAAATGCCAGCCTTGTATTCGATCCTCAAATTGGAAGTTTAAAATTTTCATAGGAAATTATTTTCACTCTGTTTTAACGTTACTCCCGCACTCTCTTACATTCCTCTTCGGAATTTTTCAAAACCGGAATTTACCACGAAAAGAACAAAAGAACACGAAAGAATATTTTTTCGACATGATACGTAAAAAGATTGATCAATAAATTCTTTCAAATTTTTTCGTAAAAATTTGTGTCATTCGCGGTTAAAAATTCATTTTGAAAGGACTTTTAGTATAACATGTCAAAAAAACGGTGTCAAATAGCCTATTTTAACTTGCATTGTTTTTGTGAAATGAGTAAAGTTCTTTTCCGAAATACCTTTTAACCCGACACCTAGTATGATATGAAACGTTCTATTATTCTGATTTTGTTGATTTTTTCCGGCTGCCAGTCGATGCCGCACGAACAGGAACCAACTGTCTTGGTCGATGCCCGGCAACAACCCGGTGCGGCGGAAAAATTTTTGGTCAAAGCAGCCCAGTTTTTCCGGTCGGCAATGCCTGAAACGGAACATGTTGCTGCGCAAAGAAATCCGACGCCGTTTTCGGCAGCGAAACCGCCGTATCCGGCAACTCAGGCGGCTCGCGGTTCGTCACAACCGGTTGATCCGTTGCCGTTTTACATGCCGGCACGTTCCAAAACACCGAGTTCGATTCAGGCGTCTCGAATGCTTTTTAACTTCGACCTTGCCGAAAATGAACCGGAAATCACAGACTCCGAAACTTCTGAACCGGAATTTCCAGAACCGGAAACGCCGGAACTTCCGAAATCGGCGGCACCAAGAAAAAACACCCAAAATACAGCCAAAACAAACATCCTTCAACCGCAAAACGGCGATTCAGAGTCTTTTCGGCAATTACTCAAACTTATTGCCAAAACGCCGAAAGAAAATCGGGGAGTTGATGACGCCAAATTGGAACAACTTCTCACAAAATTCCGAAACGAGGATTGGGAGGAAATTCCTGAACTTGAAACCAGTTATCTGCTTCATTTGAGAAACAAGATTCTTCCTGATTATCGTCCTTCCCCAAAACCGAAACAAACGGACGAAGACTTGGAAGACTTGGAGGAGAAAGACGAGTTTTACGCAACGAATCACGAAAATCGTAATCCGGCACAAAATTCAGCACAAAATTCGGCACCGCTTCCGCCATCGAAACCAAGCGTTTTAAGAAGATCGCTTGCTGATTCGTCAACTCCGTCCCGATACGCCCAATCACGAAAACCAATTCAAACTGACGAGAATCAGGAAACGGAGGAACAAGATTCGATCCCTTCAAGGGAGATTCCGCCAATGGAGACTCCGCCAATGGCGGTTCCATCTTCGGCGTTTCCGTCAATGGCGTCATTGCCTCTTCCGACGAATCCGCAACCGATTTATCCGAAAATTGCGCAACTGGACGGTTCGCAGGCGATTGTTCCAGCCGGTTACCATCCTCCATACGGCAACCAATACGGCACTGCTGGTGAACCGCGAAATATTGTTCATGCCGACTACACCAATTCCGCTACCGTTCCGCCCAATTCTCTTAACAATAAAGAGTGGGAATCGTTGGTTCGGATGGGAGCGGATCAACTCCGTTACAAAATTGAGCAGACACCGCATGGACGAACTTTTGCCAATGAAGGACGGCTTCGAATCCTTGAAATGCTTTTAGGTAACCGTAATGAAGCGGTTAAACCGATTACGGGCGCGGACAAGCCGATCAACGAGTTTATGGCGAATCAAATGCTTGGTTTTGCTGCGTTTTTGGACGAAGCCGGGATACCGGAACAACGAACTCGTAACATCAATGCGCTTTTCCGATTTGACGAAAGTTTAATGGAACTCCGAAAAGTCTGTCCGATTAAACTTAAAAAAGTCCAGTTTGTTAAGGGTTGGGAAACGTTTGGTTTTTTTACGCCCCGAAGCGAGGACTGTCATGCCGGAGAAGTGCTCGAACTTTATATGGAACTCGAAAATCCGACCGTCAGGCATACTCAACAGGGATTCAATGTGAGTGCGTCGGTGAGTTACGAAATTCGGGATAGGACAGCCAATGTCTTGCAAAAAATTGATCGCATTGCTGTTCAGGAAACAACACCGAGTCAAAAGCGTGATTATTGTATTGGTCTTCGTGTTGCGTTGCCGGAAAAGATTCCGCCCGGTTCCTACCAACTTCGTGTTAGTGTAACCGATATGAATGACGAGACAATGCCGTATGCCGAAGAACAAGTTCCATTCAAAGTCATTCCTGTTACCAATCCGGAAAATTAAATTGGGGGTTTGTGATTTGTGATTTGGGGTTTGTGATTTTGGTTTTTGGGTTATTCTTGATTCAAAAAAATAATTAACCACCAACAATCCATCCTATCAATTCAATCCATCCATTTTTAAAATCCTGTTCAGACAACTTCAATGTATCAACAATATTCTATTCGCCGTAACAAAATTCGTCGTCAAGTGATCCGTGAACATCTTGACGCATTTTTGATTTCCAATCCGATTAACGTTCGTTATTTAACCGGTTTTACCGGCAACGACAGTTATTTACTTATTAAACGTTCCGGTGATCAGATATTAAGTGATACGCGGTTTACGATTCAGATTGAGGAGGAGTGTCCCGGTTTGGAGGTTTATTTCCGTGCCAGTGGTGAGACGATGCCATTGGCGATTGCCCGGTTGTTTGGCAAGACAACATCCGGCAAACTCGGACTTGAAGCGGACTCATTAACAATTACCGGACTGGAACGAATATCGCAGGCAATACCGTCATGGCAAATGGTTCCGAAGCGGAATTTTGTTGAGGAATTACGTCAGATCAAGGATCGTTACGAAATTCAATTGATTCGCAAGGCGATTGACATTGCCTATCAATCTTTCCTTGATTTACGGACATTTTTATCATCGGAACGGAGTGAGATTGAAATTCGCAACGAATTGGAGTATCGAATGCGTTGTCATGGAGCCGAAGAGAAAAGTTTTCCTTCTATTATTGGGGTTGGTTCTCGTGCTGCGCTTCCGCATGGTTGTCCGGGTTTATCGAAGATTGCCGGTCATTCTCATCTTCTGATTGATTGGGGAACGATTTACAAGGGTTACATGAGTGATTTGACGCGGGTTTTGATTTTTTCGGCGAAAGACAAAAAATTCCGAACCGTTTATGAAACGGTACTCAACGCTCAGG
>JAISQH010000504.1 GCA_031274385.1 Planctomycetaceae bacterium
TTGAGCCGCGTTCTGCGAAGCGATTTGAAAAAACGCCTTTTTTGGAACAGCCGTCTCATCTTGAATTTCGGGACGTAACAATGGAACAATTGATCCGTTTCCTTCATGCTCTTTCGACACAGAACCGTTTGGAGACAACAGACTTGCGTCTTCATGCCCCGCGTTCAGCCGCCCCTGAAACCGGTCCCGAAATTTGGAATGCAGAATTGGTCTTGACAAATACCATCTATTCTCCGTAATATTCGCATTAGTGGAATTGTCTCTTGGGTCATTTGAGATTTGTTTCGATTACACACATGCGTGATGTTGTTTTTTTACTTTTGATGATTTTGATGCTGGTTGGCTGTGCTTCCGACAGTAACACTACGCCGAAATATGAAACGGTAACGGCGAATCCGCGTCGCGATCCTGATGCCGCAGCGAAACAAAATCAACATGGTCTCGAAGCGTTGGCAAAGGGGAAATTTGATAAAGCGGAAAAACATTTTAAGGAGGCATTGGTTAAAGATGTCGATTTTGGTCCTGCGCACAATAATCTCGGACGCATCTATTTTGATCAGGGCAAAAATTATCTTGCCGCTTGGGAGTTTGAATACGCGACCAAAGTAATGCCGCAACGCGGTGAACCGTACAATAATCTTGGTATGGTTATGGAGCGGGTGGGAAAATTAGAACAAGCGATTGATGCTTATGAGATGGCAAATATTTTATGTCCCAATCATCCTGAAGTTGTTGGGAATCTGGCACGGGTTTATTGGAGTCAGGACAAATCCAATATGCGAACACGGGATTTATTGGAACAGCTGGTATTTATTGATACACGACCTGATTGGGTTTCGTGGGCAAAAGAGCAGATTGCCTGCGGAAAAATAACGAACGATACGCTTCCGGTTTCTTATATTTCAGAGCCTGCGGCAACACCAACCAACACGATTCCTGTTCCCGTTTTACCACCGCAACCTCACGCCGTTCCCCAATATCCGGGCACCCCACCGAGGTTGGCTCCGCCTGTTCCATTAACGTTATAATATTTGATTGGATCAAAAGATGTTTATGTTTCGATTTATTGCTATTTGTGTAATATTGGGAGTAATGGCCGTTTCTCTTTGCGCCCAATATCCGCAAACACCTTATCCTCAATATTCGTATCCGATTCAGACGCAACGTCAACTTTACTCTCCTAACAATGGAACGCCCCAACGAGTCTTTTTGACAGCTCAAACGGATGGAGGACAATCGAATGGAAATCAATTGATTCAATTTGAACCGGTACAGCAAGATACCCGGATTCAGTTTGTTCCCAATCAACCTGTTGCGCAAAATAATCGACGATATACTGTTGCGCAAAATCAACCTGTTCTCCCGATTGGGCAACCGAACGCTCCTGCCCCTCCGCCAGTAGGTCAGCCGCCTCAACCTCCCGTACCGCCCCTACGTCAAATTCCGCCGCCAAACGGTCAAAACAATCAGGTTGTTCCACAACCGAAAAATGCCGACGAAGAACTTGTCCAACTCAATTTTCCCAATGAAGTGGACTTGGAAGTTCTGGTCGAATATATTTCGCAACGGTTACAATTAAAAATCCTGTTCGATGAAGCAATCGCGAATAAAAAAATCCGTATTCGAACAACGGGTGATATTCCGGTTGATTCATTGATGCAGGTTCTTCAAAGTGCCTTGAAAATGAAGGAATTGACAATCGTTGATGCCGATGTACAAGGTTGGAAACGGATCATTCCTGTAGCGCAACTTGGAACACTGGCTCCGCAGGGAAATGCGCAACAAATATTACAGGAACGCGGCGGAGCAACTCCGGTGATGCAGATTTTCACATTGGAACATGCCGATGTTACGCAAGTACAACAGTTGATTCAGCCGTTTCTCACTCCGCAAGGGAGTTTATGTACGCCGGTCAAGGAGTCAAATGTTCTCATCGTTTCAGACTATGTTGTGAATGTTATTAAAGTTACTGAATTGATCAAAACGCTGGATGTTCCAAAACCAACAATTAAAACAGAATTTCTCGAAGTTAAAAATATTGATGCAACAGCGTTGAGCCGTCAGATTACTGCCATTTTACAAGCACGAAGTCAGGCAAGCGGAACAGCAACAACAGCAGTAAAAATCAATATCTCCTCCGATCCGAGAACAAACCAATTGATCCTGACCGGACTTGCCGAAGATATTGTTGCGACAAAACAATTGATTGAAAGTCTTGATGTTCCTTCAAATCAAACAACGGAACTTTACTCGTTTCAATATATTGATGCCCGTGACATTGATGCGTTGATTAAAAGTATGCTTGATCCGTTACAGGAAAAAATCTCTTATCGTTCGGTTGTCAATCGGAACGATAATTCTCTGGTCGTTTCGACAACAAAGGAAATTCATCAACAGATAGTGGAACTTGCCAAACGAATGAATATTCCTGCAACGCAAAAACAGAGTCCGATTCAGTTTTATAAATTGAACAACACCACTGTCGATGAAGTGATGACCACACTTACTGCATTACGGCAGGGAACCGGTTTTACTCCGCAAACCAGAGATCGGGATGCGTTACGAAAAACATTGCCCGGTTCTCAAGAGTCCTTTAATCATATCGCCGGAGCCGTAACATTTCCCTTAAAACCGGATGAACCGCTCCCGCAACTAACTCCCGATGTTCCGGCAGAAGGAACAACTCCGTTACCAATTGCTGTTTCAGCAACACCGGAAACCAAAACAAATACGGACGGTGCGCCGGTGAGTATGATGAGTGCTTTGCTTGATACCGATGTTCGAATCACCGCTGATACAAAAACTAATACGATTATTGTTGTTGCGGAACCGCAGATTCAGGAACATTACGCGACGTTAATCAAATTTCTTGACCGGCGCAGTCCGCAGGTGTTAATTGAAGCGAAAATTGTAACTCTGGATACAAGTAACGATTTTATGCTCGGCGTCGAGGTGAGCGGCGGTGATCGTAAGGGTGATAAACGTCTTTTCGGATTCAGTTCGTTTGGTTTAAGTACTCCCGACCCGGTAAGTGGGGCATTGGCGTTACTACCCGGTCTTGGTTTTAACGGAACATTGGTTGATCCTGATACGGCGGACGTGATTGTTCGTGCGCTGTCCAGTAATTCCCGCGCAAAAGTTATTGCCTCACCGCGATTACTTATCAATGATAATGAAGAAGGGCGTCTTCAAAGTGTTCAAAGTATTCCGTACACAAGTGTTAATTCGTCGCAGGTTGTTCAATCAACAAGTCTTGGCGGAAATCAGGACGCGGGAACAACAATTGTTGTTACACCTCACATCGGTGACAGTGAACAACTCCAATTGGAGTTCGCTGTTGAATTTAGTAACTTCGGCTCATCGGCAACCAATGCCAACCTTCCGCCGCCGCGTCATATTGACCAAATTTCCAGTGTTGTAACAATTCCGGATGGCTATACCGTTATTGTCGGCGGTTTGAACCGCCATGATATGGACGCCGGTCGTACCGGTCTTCCATTTCTGGACAAAATACCAATACTAAAATATCTTGCCTCAACAGAAAATGACAATAAGAAACACACTTCACTGTTTGTGTTTTTGAAACCAATTATTTTACGTGACGATAAATTCAAAGACTTAAAGTATTTGTCCGATCAGGATGTCCGTTCGGCACAAATCCGCGCAACACTCCCGCAAAGCAAACCACTGGTTATGGAGTAAATTTCTAATCGTGCAATAATACCTATGAATGACATTCCTCTTTCCGAATCTGATTTGAAACTCCAGACCATGGCTGAAGCACTTGGACTGGAATTTTTGTACGGAGTTGGAGAACGTCCGCCGTCGGCGATATTTATTCGGAAAATTCCAATACGGTTTGCACGACAACATTGTCTTCTTGGTCTTGCTGA
>JAISQH010000557.1 GCA_031274385.1 Planctomycetaceae bacterium
CAAAAGAGACAGTTACCATTTTTAATAACTGTCGTAATTGATTTTTCGTCATATTATTTTGTTTCAAAAAAATTAATTCCTCAAAAGCCATCAATAATTGTTACAAATGACAAAATAGACAGTTATTAATCCGCTTCTCATTTTCCACTCTTCACTCTCAACTCTCCGCTGGATTGGTCGGTTGTCAGGAAAAATCGATCGACAAGACCGTCCGGTTCACGCGGGCGAATTGTGAGACGCCAAATGCCCGGCTCCAACTTCATCGGAACAACCGGTTTTTCGTTTTCCAATTTCAGTTGCGCCCAATGCCACTCCGAACCCGATCCAATATGCCATGCCCCGCCGTTTCCCTTTGATAAATTATTTTTGGATAAATTATTCGGCAAATTTTGCAACAAATTTTTTGATAAATTTTGCGATAAATTTTGTGACAAATTGATTCCGTCCTGTTTTTGTTTCACCCAATCAATCATGAACGAATCGTGTTCAGGATCAGCACCAAAAACCCGCGCC
Source organism: Planctomycetaceae bacterium (assembly GCA_031274385.1). GTDB lineage: Bacteria > Planctomycetota > Planctomycetia > Pirellulales > Thermoguttaceae > WRKP01. The sequence goes on from JAISQH010000557.1 coordinate 514, forward strand.
CAAAGATAATAGTTACCCGGTTGCTTGATTTCCAAGTCCCAAAAAACCTCGCCGTTGATCCGAACCACTTGACCTTGAGACGCTTCGCTGTTCGGTTCCGTCAAAAAATTAAAGAAACTAAATCCGCTTTCGGCTTCCCAAAATGTTCCGGTCGGCTCAATGACCACAGGTTTGAATTCGGCTTTTTTACTGACAATATGAGCAACAGCTGGAATTTGTTCCAAAATCGGTCGTCCTAAATCCTTACCGTCCAATGTCAGAATACCGTTCGGTTCGGGCGGTTCCGTAACAACCTGAAAGGACGGTGTTGTCAATTCCGTACCGATTGCGGAAACCAAACCATCAACTCCGGCAACCTGAATCGCAATGTTGTCGCCTTGAACCTCCAACTTTTCAACCTGAGCCTCTGCAAATGTCCGGCACCAATTTTGAAACTTTTCGTCAGAATCCAGTTTTGAACCAATCCGAACCCAAAACGCCGCACCGGGCGGAGCCTCAAGACCTTCGTAAGAAATCGGCGTATCCTTTGTCCAGTGATTAATGGTGAGCCGATACACGCCGTATTTATTGTTATCGTTTATCAAAAACGCGCTCGGTGATTGACCGTTTTTGTCACGCGTCCAGAGAACACGGATTCCAAACGCCTTGTTTCCGTATCGCAAAATAACCGGTTTGTTACCGGCTTCAACCGGTTCGGTTGACAATTTAATTTCGTTACCATCCAGAAAAACCGCATCGGGTGTACGAAAAACGAAATGCGATTGAACATTGGTCAACACAGAGTCTTTGAGTGTTTCCGGCGTGTAAACGGCAATTCCAAGAGCATCAACGGTTCGTTGCGCACCAAGCCAAAATGCTTCCATGTGTAACGCTTTTTCGTGACCGGCGTTTGAGGTCGGGTAACGTTTTGTGCCGTAAGGGTCTTCCCGCCCGTCGGCAATGAAATAATTTCGCGACAGAAAATTCTTGGGCGGTTCGTTCGGTATCGAATCAAAATCCGCCAAATCAACAGTCAAAACCATATTTTGCCGTGCGCCTCGGTACGGTGCTCCGGCAGAACCCAACGCAATATCGTTCAAAATATACGAAGTTGCCCACTGTCCCGGCATCGCACCCCAACGCCGAACAATCAAACGCGGATATTGATGATTCCGTTCAAGAATCGTTTTGTCCGGCTTATACGGAGCGTGAAACGAATTTAAATAATCCGCACCGCGCGCATTGCGTTCAACCGCCGCCAAACCGGCAAAATCAAAAAGCCGTGTTGTTCCGCCGACTCCGTAGAGATAATTGTACGTTCGGCTTTGCGCTCCGGCGTGGCGGAGACTTGGCTTGTACCAATTCAACGCTAAATCCGTCCAGAAAAGTTCAAGCAATTTTTGAATCGCCCGTTTTGTCGAAGTGTTCTTAATGTAACGGAGACCAAGTTGTAACGCATCAACATCCACCGTGTAATACGTCGGACTGTTGTATTCGAAAATTCCGTGATCCCAAACGTTCAACAAAAAGAGTTGCAAACGCCGTTCCCCTTCCAGAACCGCGTCGGGGCGGTCGAATATCTGTCCGAGAATAATTAAATGCACAAAATTATAGATGGCAATATTCGTGTAATCAGAACGAACCCGGTGTTTCAAACAACCGTCCACAGAACGCCGTAACATTCGAGCCAAAACCAATCGGGCTTCCGGCGGCAGTTTTTCCCGTACCTCAAACCAAATCGGCAAGGCGTGGGAGGCGACAAACTCTACCGCGTTGTGATCGGTCACTTCCGGCGTTCTCCAATACCAACGGAAGTTACCGAATGTCCGGCTTTCCGGGTTTTGATCCTGCATTTCCTCCGCAAGATTCAGTAACGGAATAATCTGCTGTAAATCAGGACGTTTCCCTTCCGGCAAATCAACGTTCGCCAACGCAAGAAGATAACTCTGATCAATCAGCGAACGAACTCCAAGATTGTCCCACGCCTCCGTCTTGCCGTTTTTGACAAGCCGTTTAATAAATCCTTCGGCAGCAGGAATTGCCTTTGAATAATAATCCTCAAGCCGCTCCGATTCCGCAACAACAACTGTGTTGCAAAAACAAAAAACAAAATAAAGAACACAAAAAAAGGTTAAAAAAATGCGTGTCATTAATTTTTAATGTTAAGTTTTGGGGTTTTATACTTTCGGCAGTCACACGATTGATGTTTTGGCAAATTATTTGGTCAATTGTTTTGGTATTGAACTATGAACGATGAATTAAAACAACTCCGTAAAACAACTCCG
>JAISQH010000563.1 GCA_031274385.1 Planctomycetaceae bacterium
AAAATCTTCCTTGAGTAAAATAATAATGAAACACCGTCAAAAACAGAACAAGTTAAAACCAACCTTGAATTTCTTTGCGTCTTTGCGCGCAATCCTTAAAAAATAAAATAGACAGTTACGTAAAGTATCTTTATCAGATATAAAATACATGAATGGTACTGGGCATGCAGAAAAAAACACCAAAACAAGTAATCCAATTGAAATAACCACAGAAGCACACGAAACTGCACTTTCCAAGAATTTTAAACCAAAATTCCCTTTATTTTTCCACGCTTTACTCATTTTGGGGTCAATTTTGAGTTTTTTTGATCTTGTACAAAAATATATTTTATTCAACTATTTCAAAAAACATCAAAAATCAAGCGTTTTTTATTGAAAAAAACTTGAAAAGTACAGTTAGTCAATCAATTATGAAAAAAGATTCAATTTGATCTTTGTGTCCTTTGTGTGCAATTTTGGAAATTGTAGTTTTTGAGCAAAATGGGTGTTTCATATTTTCATATTTTTTTGAAATCATCTTTGAGTGAGCAATAGAGTTTTTGGTAAACCGGCATACAGTTGTCGTACACTTTTTTTGCTTTGGTGCTTGGTTTTGTTTCTTTGACAACTTTGATGACGGCGTTGCAGGCTTCCTGAATGTTTTTGAACGCACCGGCTCCAACAGCAGCAAGTAACGCCACTCCAAGAGCAGGTCCTTCTTCGGAATTAATCGTTACAACTCGCTGTCCGAACACATCGGCTTGAATCTGCCGCCAGAACGGACTCTTCGAACCACCACCGGATGCACGAATCTGTTTGATCGGAATGTCCAAGCCCTGAAAAATCTCAAGCGAATCACGCATTGAATAAGTTACACCTTCCATGATGCTTCGAACAAGATGACCACGACCATGAACCAGCGTCAAACCAATAAAACAACCACGTGCAAAAGGATCCGCATGAGGAGTTCGCTCTCCACTCAGATACGGCAGAAAATACAACCCGTCACTCCCCGGTAACGTCTTTTCCGCCTCAGCAGTCAATAAATCGTACACTTCAACTTTTTTCTTTTTGGCTTCAGCAACAAGTTCCGGGCAAAGGGCGTTGCGGAACCATTGCAACGAACCGCCGGACGATAAATTGACGCCCATCAGATGCCACTTGCCGCGAACCGCATGGCAAAACGTATGAACCCGACCAAGCGGATCAATTTTGACCTCGTCACTGTACACAAACATCACACCGGATGTTCCAATTGATGTTGACAAAATACCTTCGTTGACAATTCCATTGCCAATGGCTCCGGCAGCACAATCACCAGCACCGCCAACAACCAAACAATCCGTCGTTAGACCAAGCAATTCTGCGGCTTTCGGAGTCAGTTGACCTGTTACGTCTTCGGATTCGTACACTTTACCAAGCAAGTCCCTATCCAATTGCAATGCCGAAAGAAGTTGTGTTGACCAGTTGCGCCGGGTAATGTCCAGCAAAAGCATCCCACTGGCATCACTCACCTCCGTTGCATATTCACCCGTCAAACGACGCCGGATTTCATCTTTCGGTAACAACACCTTGCGGAGTTTGTCGAAATGCTTCGGCTCGTTGTTTCTCAACCAAAGAATTTTCGGAGCAGTAAAACCGGTCAACGCCGGATTGGCAACCAATTGAATCAACGACTCTCGCCCGCCAACAGATTGTTCTATCTCTTGACATTCCGTAACAGTACGCTGGTCATTCCAAAGGATTGCCCGGCGAATCACCTTGTCGTTTTTGTCAAGGAAAACACTGCCGTGCATTTGACCCGACAACCCAATGGCTTTGACCTCACCCGGCTTGAGCCGAGCCTTTTTAATAACATTTCGTACCGTTTTAACGGTTGCGTCCCACCAATCGTCAGGGTTTTGCTCGCTCCAAAGCGGCTTCGGCGCATAACAAGGATATTCCTGAACATCGCTTGTCAAAATTTTACCGGTTGCGTCGATTGCCAAGGTTTTTGTACCGGATGTCCCAATGTCAATTCCAAGAAAGGTCATGGTTAGGAACCGTCATCACTGACGGAAGTTAAAGGTTTTTTTCTGATTGTTTCATTTTTTGTGGAGACACCATTTTGTAAAAATAGGTATTTTTTTGTTTTGTATAAAAGAGTTATGATAATTTACTAAAAAACAAAGAGCAGATATTTGGTTCGTTTTTATTGTAGGGGCAATCCTTTGCGGTTGCCCCGAACGATCATCAATTCAGAACGATCATCAATTCAGAACGACCGCAAATTCAGGGCGACCGCAAGGGTCGCCCCTACGGATAATTTGTTCAATTAATTTGTTCAATTCATTTGGTTTTTTTTACAGCGGGGGCTTTGATCTCCTCGTCTTCTTTTCCTACCCTTCATTCTATCGTTTCAAAATCGGTTTTGTCCAAACGCTCGAAGCACTGCGGTTGCTGTCTCCAACCGGTTTGATACGGAGTTCTAATTCTTTGACTCCTTTAACAGAAACAGTTTTGCGGTATTCCTTATGGTCTTCAATGACCTCGCTGCGGAATAACACGGTTCCGTCTCCCAAAACAGAGAAATACAGCGGAACAGACGGGCAACCGTCCTGTATTCCGTAACCGAAATCAAACTCCTGCCATTTACCGGATAAATCAACTTTGATATGCGATTCGGCGTGAGCAAATATTCCTGAATTAAAAAGTTGTCCACTGAGTTTTATAACAACAGTATCAGGAACTTGCCGCCGCATCATCTTTGCCCACCCAACTTTGACTTCAGCAAATTCTGCATTACTCAAATCCGCTGTTTTGATATTGCCGGGCAAGTCAGCAACTTTTATTAACTCTTCCGGTTTCAAAAGTCCACATAAGAAATCCGCAATGTTTTGAAGAATCCCCCTCATCTTCGGATAGGCGGCGGGAATCTTGTTCAATTCTTCAATATCATTTTTCTTAAATGCTTCACTGAGTTGCTCCAGCGGTACAAACAGATTAAAATCCTGCAAATTTTCTTTACCGCCTTGTAAGGAATAATTCAAAGATATTTCACTGCAATGTCCGCTTTGATGAATTCCGCGTATTCTACAAACGTATGGTTCCGGTTTCAAATCATCTATAACGAAGCGGAACGTACCGTTTTTGTTAACCGGAGCAGTCCAAGTTTGACAGATATATTCATTCATTGAACTGTCAATGTTATAAGCAGATATACCAACCAGAGGCGGAACGGCATTGACTGTTCCGGCAATAACAATTTCTTTTTTTTGTGTCCTTCGATTGGTTTCCAATGCAGCAGAAAGTTTTTCAAAAGACATTGTTGCCGGTGCTTGTGCTTCCGGCAAATTGCCGGCAAAGGCACGGATTCGTGAAAGCTGCAGTGCCGCCGCTTTGGATAAAAATGTACCGCGTCCTTCGTTTCGTAATTCCTGTCCGAAGGTATGGTTGCCTCCTCCCATCAGTGAAGTTCCCAAATTTTCTTTTTCCCATTGGGTTTCTCCGCCGTGCGGCAAGCCGAGTGCGTGTCCTAATTCGTGAGCGACTCCGCCGATATAATGCGAATTGTACTGACCGATGGAACATGGACCGCCGTACCAACCGCCCGGTGCTTTGCTTGCCAACAACGCGGCATCCTGTAATTTCCCGTCACAAACCCAGCAAGTCCCGTGGAGATGATTGCCGCCGCCTGCATACGGAAGATGTGCAGTCCCTTCACCTTCTTTGACATCATCTGTCATTGATTGATGAAAACAAAGAATCACCTCTTGATTCCAATTGATGCCGTATTTTTCTTTTAGAACCGGAGATATTTCCGTGTAGAGGTCTGCTCCGCCGCCGGGACCGTATGCAAGAGTATCCTTTTGTCCCTTGACAACATAGAGTTTAAGTTTTTCAGGTGTTTCCCATTCCAGAGCGAATGTTTTCAGACCGAAACCGTTCCGCTGCATTTCTTTGCGGTAAAAACTCTGCACATATTTCATCACCCGTCCGAGCCGTTCCGGTGTACCGGAAATCGGCTTTTTATCCGCCGGAATAAAATAGACGACTTTAATTGGCGGGACATCGGGTTCCGATGAATGTTGCGAAGCCGGAAGAGTTGTTTTCTGTTTTTTCGTTACTGTTTTTTCGGTATCTGTCTGTTTTATTTCCCGTTTCAATTTCGGTTCAAACCAGATGCCGTGATCGGAGTTACCCCCGTCTTGGGCATCTTCCACAATCAATTCCAGATTTTTGACACCGGAAATATCGACCGATAAATCTTTCTCTTCATTCCTCCGTATGATTTCAGAACGAAAAAGTTCTTTTCCGTTACCTTTAACGACAAAAACGACACTGCCGTTTGCGTCCTTACTGATTCCATAGACCGCCTCTAACGTATTCCACGTTCCGTCGAGTTTATAAACGTAACTTGAAACGGCATGGGCAAAGAGGCATTGATCGAATCGGCGGCTTCCCGTTTCAAACGAACCGATTTTCGGCGGTCCCCAACCGGTTTCGGCGGAATCCCAAGCAATTTCTGTTAATGGAATTTCTTTTACCGAAGCAGGAATTTCGGTTAACTCTTTGAGTGCCGCAGGCGGTAAATGGGTTGCCGTAACCTTGATATTTTTGTCCTTTACCCATTGGAAGATATTCCGTGTTACTTTGGTGTGGTTGACAGACAAAATTAGGAGTTTCGGAAGTTGTGGAAGCAACCGCTGAATTTCGGTGTCGGTTAAATTCGTACCGTCCAAATTTAATGTGGTGAGACTTTTTATCTGCCCGATGGACTTAAATTCAGCATCACTTAGTTCCGTTTTTGTCAGCGTCAAACCGGAAAGAAGGGTATTTTTCGTCAACGGGGCAATACTTCCCTGCTGGAATTGACATTCCCTGAATGTAATATGGCTTAACGCTGGAAGATTGGCAAGAATACTTCCATTTTTATTGTTCATCAATTGCTGTTCAAGTATGATAATCCTCAATTTTTTTAACTGGGCAAGCGGAGAAAAGTCATCAAGCGGTTTTTCGGTGGACAATGACAAAAAACGCAAATTTTCCTGCTTGGCGATTTCTTTGAACATCTCGTCAGAGACATTGATTTTCGATAATTGTAAACTGCTCAAATTCGGCAGTTGTGCAATTTTTTTACAATCTTCCAATGTCAACTGTTTGTATTCGTTAAGCGTCAACGAATCGAGTCGGCTAAAATCTTTAGCAGGAAGTTTGTCCGGTGAATCAATGGTTACTCTTTCACCATTGAAATCAAGACCGACTTTTCCTTTAGCCGTCTTGAGAGTCCAATCGACCATCTCCTGTTCCAATCGGTGCAGAGATGCCGGTTCTGCACCGACGGAAAAAACGGAAAAAAGGAATGACGAGAGAAACGAGATGAAAAGGACGGTCAAATTTTTTTGAGAGTTCATGATGACAAAAAGATTGTTAGAATTTTTTCTGATTATTCTACATTTTGTGGAGGGTTTTCAAAGAGTTAAAAAAGTGCCATAATATTTTTCTTTTTTGTTCGCTAATAAGGAGAACGTATCATGGCACGGAAGTCGAAAACAAATTCAACTTCATCAAAAAATTGTACCGTCCGTTTGGTAATTGGCAAGGATGACTACTACCAAGTTCTCTCATTGTTCATGCTTTTTGGTAAAAAGGAAACCTTTCGCAAACCTTATTTAAAATCTTATTTTCCTACGAAAACAACCTTAGTAGCAAAATGGAACAAAAAATGATAACCTTATTACCTTACTTTTTAATAATAATAATAATAATAAGGTAATAAAGTTTTGGTTTGGGGATGCCTTTAGGCTACTAAGGTTGTTTTTGTAAGAAAATCAGGTTGAAAATAAGGTTGATTAAACCGTTTCCTTTGACAAAATCCCATAAACAATCAAGCAATAAAAATGACAGAACTTGGTACTAGCCGTAACTTCAAATTGCCTAAAAATAAAACACTCCACAAAATCCGAAATAATCAGAATTGTTTTACTGAATTGTTTTACTGAATTGTTTTACTGAATTGTTTTATTGAATCATTTTATCATTTCATCGCCGGATCACTACTAACAACTGACAACTGACTACTAACAACTGATTTTCTGATTTCGATACAATGGAGAGTTTCGTTGATTCGAACGTAAAGGCGGTTGTTATGAACAACAGGATGAGCGTAAGCCTGACCGTCTTCGGCATCGGGAAGTTGCAGACGGGTAAGAATGGTGAAGGCTTTTTCGTTCGGTTTGGCAACAACAACTTCGCCAAACTCGGTCAGAATGTAAAACACTCCGTCAACAACATCAAACGAACCACGAGTTATTTTTCGGTCAAGAAATCGATCCGCTCCGTTTTCAAAACAAATACAGGCAATCCCGCCGCCACGCTTATTTGTTGCTCCATAAAGTTGACCATCAAGGAGTTTGACACCGCCGTGTGTGTTGGCAAGCAAATGATTTGTCCAAAGTTCTTTGACTCTGATTGTCTCTCCGTCAAGGAACAGTTTCAAAAGTTTTGAATCGCTTCCGGCTCCATTGTAAATAAAGAGTTGATTATTGTGATAGATTGGCGTTGTGATATTTTCATCAAGCCGGGCGGGATGCCGTACATGAAATAGAAGTTGAACGTTTTGTCGGTCAACAACAAAAATTCCTTTGGCATCCATTGCGGCAATCAACTTCCTGCCGTTTGAACGAAACAAAACAGGCGTTCCGTAACCGGCGGGATGTCCCGTACTCGGAGCAAGCCAAAGAGTTTGACCGGTTGTCTTGTCAAGACAAAGTATCGAACCTTTGTTACCGCCAAGTTGAGTGAAGAGTTTTTGTTCGTCAATTAAAAGCGAACCGCTGCGTCCATAAAGAAGGTTCGGCGTTTCGTAATCATCAAGCAAGTTGCGTTGCCAAACGAGTTTGCCTGATTGGGCGTTGAGACAAACGAGTTTGCCCAACGGCGACTCATCATAAAGATTCGGAACTTTATCAATAAGATCGATAAGATCAATAATGGGAGTACTTCGTGTTCCCGGAAATAAATCCGTCCATCCCTGACCGCTTTGATATTTCCAAACGAATTGACCATCAAGATCAAAACAAAAAATGGTATGAAGATCATTTTCGTTGCCGGTGATATAAATCCGGTGTTCGGTAATGAGCGGTGAAGAATATCCTGACTCCGGTGAATTGCCGAGAGAGACAGTCCAAAGCGGCAACAACGTGATCAGGTAAGTAACTGTTTCAGAAAACATGAAATTCTTGAGATCATCACGATAGGATTAAACTCAACATAATACAATACAAAATACAACAGAATAAAAGAAGAAAAATAAAGGAAAAGAAAAGCATCCACAAGATCGACAAGTTTTGATCTTGTGATCTTGCGGACACTTTAAGCGTTTCAATCGACGAAAAGATCGTCGAAAAGGGATTCGTTACGAATCTCAGTCAGTCGCGCCGCAACCACAAGCCTTACGGGCAGATGATTTTTTGACAGCCTTTTTGGCAGCCTTTTTTGTCACCTTTTTAGCGGCTTTCTTCACAGCTTTCTTGACGGCTTTTTTAACGGCCTTCTTCGCAGCTTTTTTCGGCATGGTTCCATCTCCTGAAAAAAAATTGATGTTCGGAACAAAGCAAACGGCTTCATTCCTTAAACGAAATGGGGTGTCCACTCACATTGAGCGGGCAATTCTGTCCCCAAAAACGGTTTATACCATCGAAACGCGCAGAGGAATACTCAGCAAAATTCATCTTGCAAAGAAAACGTTTCTTCTTATTGGAGAAAAACATATTTTTTGAAGAAGTCGACAATTTCGGCGAGTCCCTTCGACGTTTCGCAGAGGCCTCAGTAAGACTCTTTTTATTTACATTTTATAAGAGCCACACTTTCAATGGACAATTCCCGATCAATTACGGTACTGTCCGGCATGCAACCTGTCGATAACAATAATTAACAAGTCACTCTCATTCGATTAACTTTTACTTTCATTATGAAACAGTTAAAACAAACTTTTCAGGTTTTCCATTTTTGGTTGTTGCCCGATTCGTTCAACTCTTCACAATGGCTTTGATGAATCTCTTCACTCTTCTTTTCAATCGTTATTGAGCGTTAATGAAGCGAATCCAAAATTCATCATCGTGTTAATCACTTTCATTAGTTTAACAGATTACACAATTTTTAAAAACGTTCAAGAGTATTTTGGTCATTTTTATAAAAATTTTTCAAAATTTTTTTACAACGTTCCTTAATTGTTTCACAATATGACCGTAAAACGAACAGTATTTTTGCACAAAATTACTCGAATAGGTTTCTGCTGACGGATTCAATTTTATTAAAACGGCTGAAAAATTTTTGAATCGATGTTGTTTCAAAAAGTCATCTCAAATGCCGAAATTATCGGCGTCTGAAAGAATAGTATGAGAGTTCCTGATAGTTCTGGTACGCGAAATAAGCGAACAAAAAAGCCATAAACACCAGCCCGAATCGGAACGCCAAAACGGCAAAAAGAATCGCGATGACCATTGAAAGAACAAGCGAATTGGCAACGCCGTTGCGGGAAGAAAAATAAGAAAAAATTTCTCGCGAAATCTGTCCGCCATCCATTGGATAGATTGGAAAAAGATTAAAAATGCCCCAAACAATCGAAATGGAGACAACTTTCCACATAAAAACGACAACGATAGAGAGTGCGCTTAAGCCATTGACCTCTAATTCGCTTTCCAAGATTGCTCCTTGGAAAACGGTTGGCAACAATAAAAGAAGAACCAAGAACAAGCCTGCCAGAACGAAGCTGGCAAACGGTCCTGCGGCGAAAAGGAACAACTCACAAAGCATACCAAAGAATCCATATCGTCTGTGATGCGGAACGAAAGGAATTGTTACGCCGCCCATACCATGAAAGATGATTTGCGACGACACCCGATAAACATGACGAAAAACAAGTGCGTGTCCCAACTCATGAACAAGAATAGAAACAAACGCCGCTGCCACCCAGAGCATTAATTCAATCAGTTGAATGGACAGGTTTGTGATTCCGTGCGGTATTCCGAGTAACGCGATCACCAACCAAAAAAACGGTTGTATCCGTACCGGAAAACCCAAAAACCGAAAACTAATATCGTAGGGCGTCTGTTGATACATGTTAGTTGAGAGTGGATAGTTGAGAGTGGAGAGTTGATTGATAGTTAATAGTTAAGAGTGGATAGCGGATAGAAAATATTCTTCACTCTCCACTCTCCACTATCAACTCTCCACTCTATTAATTATTGTTTGCGCGGCTTGTTCTAACGGCGAGTTGATTCGATCAACGTTTCGAAGCAATGCGGCGAGTTGACGTTTTTGTATTGCTAAATGGGACGGATTTGAAAGCCAATGAATAAAATACGCCGCCGCATCTTTGGAACGATCGGTTGCGGTCAAAAATTCAGGAAAAAACATTCGGTTACGGTCAGCAAGACTTGGTTCGGATGGAATGAGCCGCATTGAATCTTCATAAAAAATGGGCGATTTATCTGTTTTAGCGTTCTTAGCGGACGGTTGCCGATCAACTCCGAGTAAATTGACCAACGTAATATACCGCGTCTTCCGAAAGAACCGTTGGATCAACATCGGTAATAAACCGACACGATAATAGATAACGGTTGGTTTATTACAAGCGAGCAGTTCCAACGAGACCGAACCGGAAACAGCGAAACAACAATCCGCCGCACGAATCAATTCCGATGTATGTCCGACAAAAATCGGAATCGAAACTTCTAATTCATTCAACCGTTTTTGAATCAACTCGGCATGAGCGGTGTTGAATGGCGAAAACACCGGTTGGATTTTCGGCAAAATCGAACGAATATATTCCACCGTAAGCAACATGTCATCGAGATTGGCTTTGACTTCTTGATTTCGGGAACCGGGTAAAAGAGTCAGAATGGGAGCATTGCCGTATTGGTTATAAAAACTTTCCAAAAATGCCGGGTCGGAAGTTTTGTTCCGAATCTCTTCAAAGAACGGATGACCAATATAAACGGTGGGGCAACCTTGTTGTTTGAACCAACGTTGTTCGAACGGCAACGGCGAAAGAATCAAGTCAACCCATTTCTTCATTTTACCAACCCGCCATTGCGCCCAACTCCAGATTTGCGGAGGCATAAAATAGAAAACAGGAATCCCCAGTTCTTTTGCCATACGCGCAACATGCCAGTTGAAACCGGGATAATCAACCAGAATCACCGCATCAACTGATTGGGTTTGAAAATAGATTTTTGCTTCTTTAAGAAGATTCCGAAACTTAAAATAGTTTTTGAAAACCTGAAGAAGTCCCATAAAGGCAAACGCGGTCATATCGAAAAGCAAACGGCAACCCGCTTGCCGCATTTGATCGCCGCCGAAACCGACAAACTCCGCATCAGGAACATGTTCCCGAATCTTCGCAATAAGTGCCGCCGCATGAACATCGCCGCTCGGTTCACCGGCGGAGAAAAAAATTCGCATCTTTTTGTAATTGAAAATTGAAAATTGAAAATGGAGAATGGAGAATGGAGAATGGAAAATTAAGAATTCTTTTTCCCAAATCCTTGAAGCAGCCAGGTCATGGAATCGCGAAATTGTTTAACGGTAACGGGCATTGTCAAAACGATGCGGTGATGTTGTGGTGTAACGGATTCTGCCCAATCGGCTTGACCGGGATCAAGAAGCAAAATCGCCGCCACATCACGAAGTCCGCGATGTTGTGCAAAATCGTTGAAACTGCGAACGGCTCTCATGCCAAGCGATTGCGCATTGAAAACGATACATTGTGCCGCAAGATCGTTTTCGGCAAACACTCTCATCATCTCATCCGGTTCATTAAGACAACGGGTTTTGTAACCGAGTTTTGCCATAAGATTTTCGAGACCTTTTTGCATTTTCGGATTGGAGTCAACAATCATAACGGTTGCTGTTTCAATTTTTTGAATTCTTGATTCCCGATCGCGTTGTAACGCTATCATGCCGTCAAAACGAAGTGAGGCGGCGGATTCATCCGCGTTGCCGGAATCGAGCCGCTTGAGAACTCCGCGCAAATCAACCAACATCTCCGTCGGTGTTTGGTAACGCTGATCCGCATTGACCATCAACGCCTTGTTGGCAATAAACGAAAACGAACCGGGAATTCCTTGTTCAATCTGTTGAATCGGTTTAACATTGAAGAATCGGTTACGATCCATTCGTTTGGTTCGATCTTTTGTTTCGATAAACGGCGATTGACCGCTTAAAAGTTGGTACAGAATACAGCCAAGAAAATACAAATCGCTTCGCGTATCCATTTTGGGGGCGTTGGATGCTTTTTCCAAAGCGATGTAATCGATGGATTGTTGATTTTTCAAAAACGGAATTTCGGTGCCGATTTTTTCTTGTGCGATGGATGCCAGACCGAAGTCGACGATTTTGGCTTGTCCGCCGGAGGAGAGAAGAACGTTACTTAATTTCAGATCGCGGTGCGGCAATTTTTTGGTTCGCAATGCGTATTCGAGACCGCTGCAAATATCGATTCCGATTTGGGCAACTGTTCGGGCTTCGACTTTTTTCCGTATCTTGAGAAATTCCCGAAGCGTTTGACCTTCGACAAATTCCATTGCCATGTAATGAAGAAAACCGCTCGAATCCGCTCCGTACACCGGAACAATATTAGGATGATTTAATTCGGAAACGATTTTTGCTTCGGTCATGAAGTGGTTGATGAAGGCTTCATTGTCGCTGAATCTGGCTCGCAGAACTTTAACCGCAACAACTTCTCCGGTTTCACGATGAACAGCGCGAAAGACGCGGGCGAAAGTTCCGGCTCCGACCATGTACAAGGCTTTGTAGGGACCGAAAAAGAATCCGAACGATTCGCCGCTAATCAAACGGTCAATCTGATAATTGGTCAGAAAACCGCGCCGCAATGCCGTTTGCAAAAATTGTTCGGAAGTGGGCGATTTCGTACCGATTTCCGACCAAATATCGTTGACCTGAGGCTGCGTCAAAACGCCAACCGTCAGAGTACGCTGAACCATGTCATCGAAGGAATAGTCGGAAATCATGAAAACGGTTATTGTCAGAACAAAATTAAAAGGATTGTTGTGATGGAAATAATCTTACATTGTCTGAACAAGATTAAAAGGATGATTAAAATGTACAGGAGATCGAAAACATAACAAGTCATCCTATAAATTATAACAATCTTTTTAATCCTGTCCAAACGATTGACAGTATAGTTAATTCAAAAACAGAGTCAAGAGTGGTCAATGATACTTTCGGCAGTCACACGATTGATGTTTTGGCAAATTATTTGGTCAATTGTTTTGGTCAATTGTTTTGGTATTGAACTATGAACGATGAATTAAAACAACTCCGTAAAACAACTCCG
>JAISQH010000246.1 GCA_031274385.1 Planctomycetaceae bacterium
CGAAAGCAGGCTGCCGGATTGACAACCGGAACTCTCAAACTGAACTCTATTGCCGACGCAATGATTCCGAAGATTTTTGCAACAAACACTCTCAAGAATAAACCGGAAATCGTTCAGGAATTACGGTTGGCAATTGAATCGAATGATCCGCCCGGTGTTGCAGCGGCAACTCTTGGTATGGCGGAACGACCGGATACTACAGAATTATTGGGCAAATTGGAGATTCCGGTCTTAGTCATTTGCGGTTCGGAAGACCAATTTTCGCCGCCGTCCGAAATGAAACCGCTTGCCGAAAAAGCAAAACACGGAACCTTCGTCGAAATCCCCAACACCGGACACCTACCGCCTTTGGAACAACCGGAAAAATTCGCCGCCGCATTGAAAGAATGGACTTTGTTAATTGAAAATTGATAATTGACAATTGAAAATGAGGAGAGATGATTCATCAAAACGAATTGGAATAACCGTTTTTTTAATTGAAAATTGACAATTGATAATTGAAAATGGGGAGAGATGATTCAACCAAAACGAATTGGAATAACATTCTTTCTAATTTTCAATTATCAATTGTCAATTTTCAATTAACTCAACTATGGAATTTTCGAAGCTTGCTCAATCTGTTTTGGAACTTGACCGTTTGCTCGACCAACTGCGAACATTGGCGGAGTCTTGCGGTGTGCCGTCGCCGGAACATCAGGATTGGTACGCCTTGCTCAAGCACAAATTAATTCCGCAACTCTCCGAAAAAGCGTTTTTGATTGTTGCGGTGATGGGCGGCACGAACACCGGAAAATCGCTGATCTTTAATCATCTTGTCGGCGAATCGTTTAGTGCTGTTGACCACCGTGCTTCGGGAACCAAGCATCCGGTCTGTCTGGTTCCGAAAACCGCAACCGCGTTCGAACCGATTCTGGCTCGGCATTTTGAATCGTTCCGGCTTGTCCCTTGGTCGAACGCGGAACAGCCCTTAGCAATAACCGAAACGCATCATCTTTTTTGGATCGAAGGTCTCCATGTGCCGGATCGGTTGTTGTTGCTGGACACGCCGGATGTTGATTCTGACCGCGAAGTCAATTGGGAACGCGCCAGAGCCGTCCGTCACGCCGCTGATGTATTGATTGCCGTTTTGACCGAGCAAAAATACAACGATGCCGCTGTAAGAACCTTTTTCCGTGAAGCCGCCGAAGCGGATAAACCAATGATTGTGCTGTTCAACATGTTTGATCTGAACAGCGACGCCCAACACCTTCCGCGATGGCTGGAACAATTTTGCGAAGAAACCAAAACAAAACCGCTCACTGTTCTTGTTGCACCGTACAACAAAGAACAAGCCGAACACCTCGAATTACCCTTTTACGAACTGCAAGACGACGGAACCTTTGGTGAACCCGTTAATCTGGAAAAAACATTGACCGAATTGCATTTCGATGCCATTAAATCACAAACGTTGCTTGGAGCATTGAAAATTCTTGACGATCCGGCAACCGGCGTTCGGGCTTATCTCGATACGGTGCAAAAAGCGTCCGGTCGGTTTGCCGAAGCGTTGAAGACGCTTGAAAATGCAGGTGAAACGGTTGTTGAGTGGCCCGGTTTGCCAACGGCGATACTTGCTGAGGAGATTCGGAGTTGGTGGCATTCGGGGCGACCCGGTTGGTCTCAGAATGTCAATAACGTTTATCGTACGGTTGGCAACGGCGTTTGTTGGCCCATTCGCAAGGCAGCCCATTATCTTTCGTCGCGGTATTTGAACACGAAACCTTTTTCAGAAGACCCGCTGGCTGAATTTTATAAACTGGAAAATCAAGCGGTTCTTGAATTTGTCAGCCGGATTATTGGGCGGCTTGAAAAGATTTCGGAGACGGACAATCCGGTGCTTCGCCGTGAGATTCTGGAGTTGATTGGCGGAGAACACCGTGCGGCGTTGTTTGAACGTGCTCATGCGGTGTTGGCTTCGTTGGAGCCGGTTGACGATGAATTTCGCGTGACACTCCGCAATCATTTGACCGAATGGTCAAAACAAAATCCGAAAATCGTCGGTTGGATTCGTTCATTGGATTACATTGCCACTGCGGCAAGACCGGTGATTACGGTATCGTTTTTTGTGAGTGGTTTTGCACTTGGGGCTCAGGTGGTCAGTCAAATAATTAGCGAAGCCGCAGTTGCCAGCGGCGTAACTGCGGGCGGTGAAGCCGTTCTTCACGCCGGTTCCGAAGGCGCACAACGGAGTATTGCGCAATTATTCCGAAAAATTCAGGAAGATTACGTTCTTTCCCGATCCAAACGATTTTACGCTGAGTTCCATAAAGAACTTTGGCATGATGTATTGGATCGTTTCCGAACCGGAGCCGGTGTTGTCGAATCCGACGTGTTCCGGCAATGCCAAAATTGGACGGTTCCCGAATCCGTCTCGAATTAATTTGGGATTGGGGGGGTTGTGTTTTTTGGGAGACGCAAGCGGATTACTCTCAACTATCTGACTCCGTTGAGGTCAGATGGGAAAGACGGAAAATCAGATAAAAAAGACGGCATTTTCCATTCAACCATGATCTGAATTTTTTGGTTGACCGCAACAAATTACTGTGAATAATTCCGTGTTTCTTTTAGGACGGAACGGTAATAATGACAGATTTGTTGGGCGGCGAGTGGGATTTCGCAGTCGGGCGTTGTGACGAGCGAGCAAACCGTTGAGGCACAAGCCGCTTGACGGAACATGCCCAGAGATTCCCGTAACATCGGACGATTCATTGTTCCGAAAACGCAAAGACCGCCAAGCACTGTTCCCAGAAGCAACCCAAGCAACCCGCCAAAAAGACCGGCTTTGAGTTGAGCGTTTCTGACAAAACGAGTGAACTGATGAAATGTCGAAAACGTCACCGGATAAGGAACCCTCTCGTCAGAAACCATTGTAAAAAAAGAAAGTGAATAAACCAACTCCGGTACACGTTTCGGTCGAAAAGAACGCAACCGCGTTTCAATTTCACAAAGATCAGAAGGCGTTTCGTCGGATTCTTTGGCAATTTCGGTGAATTTGGTAAATCGGGTCGACATGATGATGATTCCTTTTTATCGAAATGAATCTTTTAGTATTTGCAATGCTTCATGGTAACGGCGATGAGCGGAGCTTTGTGATGTTTCGGTTATGTTACCGATTTCTTCAAAGGTCAGGTTTCCCCAAAGTCGGGGAATCAGGACTTCACGGAGTTCCATTGGCAACGCGGCAAGTTTGTCGGCGAGTTCGTCGGCGTCCAATTTTTGTTCGTGCTGCGGTTCGAACCAATTTTTTTGGGTGGCACCGATTTTTTCGGAATGGCGGTTGATCAGGTTTCGCCGCCGCACTCGGCTGACGGATTCATTCCGAACAACCCGAAATAACCATGCTGCCGGATTTTCGATTTCTTTCGGGTCGTCTTTTCGCAGTTTTTTCAAGTACCGTAAAAACGCATCTTGAACAATATCCTCCGCTTCCGCTTCAATCCACTGCCGGGCAAACAGAACAAGCGAAGCATGCCATTTTTCGATCAGTGCTGTCAAATGCTTATTGGCAACTCGTTCATCCATTGTTTCCGCTCCACTTGAAGTATTACCGTCCACAACAGACACGGCTCCAATAGCAAAACGCACCAATAAACCATTCCTCCCAAAAAAACTTTTCTCCCAAAATCGGAACGCCTCAACAGCAATTTCGTTCCTGTTTTTTTACAGAGTTTCAAACACCTCTTTTGCCGCATCAAGAGTTTGCCGGATTTCCGACTCGGTGATGGCTGTTGACATGAAAAACGCTTCGAATTGGCTGCACGGAAAATAAAAACCGCGTTCCAGCATGTTCCAAAAATATTTTGCGTAACGTTGTGTGTCACACCCGGACGCACTTTCCCAATCAATAATTTTGTTCGCAAAACAACCGCCTGTCGAACTGGTTGCCGTCGAACGATCCACCGTACCGCCGTTAAAGGTTGTGCCGCTGACATGATATTTTTCGGCGTCGTTTTTGTGTCCGGCAAGAAAAAACAACGTCATCATGGAACCAATCTGCTCAACCGCAACCGGAATCCCCGCTGATCGGGCTTCTTCTTCAAGTCCTTCGGCAAGCATTGTCATTTTACGTTCCAAAACAGGAAAAGCATTCTGTTCTTGTAACGTCTGAATGGTTGTGATTCCGGCGGTCATTGCCAAAGGATTGCCGCTGAGCGTTCCCGCCTGAAAGACCTTGCCCACCGGCAAAATGTTGTCCATGATTTCTGCTTTACCGCCGTAAGCCCCCACCGGCAAACCGCCGCCAATCACTTTGCCAAGCGTTGTGATGTCCGGCGTAATACTAAACCGTTGCCCGGCACCGCCTTTTCCGGCACGAAAACAACTCAGCACCTCGTCGAAAATAAGAACCGACCCGTTGGCTTGGGTCAAATGCCGTAATTCGTACAAGAAATTGGAACTGCCGATAACACAACCCATATTTCCGGCAACCGGTTCAACAATCACCGCCGCTATCTCTTTACCGGAATCCTGAAACGTTTTTTTGACGGCTTCAACGTTGTTGTACGGCAACAAAATCGTGTCCGCAACCGCTCCCGGCGTAATCCCCGGTGAGTTGGGAACTCCCAGTGTTGCCGCCGAACTGCCCGCCGCAACCAGCAACGCAACAACAAG
>JAISQH010000348.1 GCA_031274385.1 Planctomycetaceae bacterium
AGTTAATGGATAAACAGTTAGAACCATCCCCATTTTTTGCAAAGGAATCTGCTATGAAATCAATGTCAACCCGTTGGATTACCGGACTTTTGATCTTTGCTGTTTTTTCTGTGTTCTCCGTTTCGCCTGCCGCGGCTCAACCCGGTCGTTTTCACGGTCCGCCTCCGCCGCCTCATCATCACCACCACGGTCCAAATGACTTCGAAAAAGCATTAGGAGTTATCGGAGCGGTTGGGGCAGTCGCCGCAATTGCCAACGGCTATTCACCTTACGGCTATTATCGTCATGCTCCGGCTGTGGTGGTTGTGCCGCCGCGCCCCTCAACCGTTGTGGTCGAACGGTCGCCAATTGTTATTGAGAAACCGGTTGTTGTTGAACGACAGGTTGTCGTCGAAAAACCGGTTGCCGTCACTCCGACATTGCCCACCGATTACTATTCGCCAAAACTCGGTGCCATGTTTATTATCCAAAACATGAAGATTCCCGGCTATACTTTTACTGCAGCGCGTTTAACCTCCGACCCGCTCGAAGGTTCGCCCTTAAATGGAATCGGGTTGCGTAAAGGCGATGTTGTAACACGGCTTGACAACGAAGCTGTTGATTCTCTGGAAGAACTCGAACGGCACGAAAAAAATACGCTAATCCGATACATCAAAACCGGAACAACAAAAGTTCAATTAGCCAAAATTTATATTCCAACCGACAGAGAACTCAACCCAAGAGAAGAAGATACGTTTTACGCTCCTTAAATGTATTGTCTGACCTTTGATTAAATTGATTGGTTTGATAAGATTGATTTTTGGGAATTTTTAGTAGTTCCCGAAAAATATTGCCGTATTTTATAATGCCATGCAAAGTATCATCAATACGTTTGTCGGTCGAAAAGAAGAACGGGAAAAATGGGCAAAACTCCTTGCCGATCAAACCGATCAAAATGCAGTCGGAAGGGCTGTTGTTGTTGTCGGCAAATACGGAATGGGTAAAACCCGGCTCCTTGATCAAATGGTTGCCGATGCTCAGGACAACGATTCATTGCAATGTGCTTCGTTGAGGTATTCGGTTGCTCCAAACGAATCACCGGGCATGGTCATGAAAATGTTGCTTGAAGACGCGTTTCAGGCTGCCCGGTACGAGGCTGGCTCGCTTGACTCCGAAGGAAAACGGTTTTATCAATGGAACTTGTTGTACCGGAAATTTGGTCTCTTTTCGAACAAAAAAGAACCGGATTATCAAATTTTCCACGCACTTCGTTACGATCACCGTAAAAATATTTTTGAACAATTTATTCTCCGGCTTCGTTTGTTTGCTGATATTTTGCCGGACAACGGGCGTATTCTGATTGTGATTGATCCTGAACAGGACACGCCAACCGCGCGGGTTGAACTTTGGTCACAAATTGTTCGGGAATTACCGCCGAAAGTTTTTTTTCTTTTTGCGCAGCGTTTCAAGGATACGTTGGCAGTCAATGAAGAATTTCGTTCGCTGAAAAATGTCCATTTTTTGCCGCCGCTTAGTTCCCCGCAAGGGCTTGCCGATCTGAACGATTCGGAAACGCTTCGGCTCATCGAAACTTATCAACCGATTTTGAAAGATCGTGCGCCGGATTATCGGGAATTACTTGACATTTTTCACGGTTATCGTAATCATCCTTACGCAGTTCACGCGGCACTTGACTTGTTGCTTTGTAAAAATATCAGCAGTCCAAACCAACTTCCACGCGAACCGATGCCCAAATATATTGCACCGGCTCAATGGAAACAGGTTGTCAAGCATTTTTTGGGACGCGACGCGGTGTTTCTTTTTGAAGCCTACGCGGTATTGGAGGTTCCGTCTTTGGACGAAATGGTTTGTTGGGTTGCCGACATTTCTCAAAATTCACTCAATACCATTCTTGCTGATCCGTTTTTGCGGTCACTCATTCGGGATGAACCGGATGGTCGGGTCATTTATCATCATCATTTGAGTGCTTATGTTCGTTCACTTCTTTATACTTCCGATGGTTCCCTGACATTGGAAGCCGAGCGGCTCCATCAACGTGCGATGGTTGGTTACGGTGAGTTGATGCGGCGAACGCTTAAACCGGATACTTTGGCAACCGTTCGTTTGCCGGAACATTCGTTGGCGGTTGGCGGACCGGAACTTTTTGCGGAAACATTGGGACGTTGCGCGGACGCCTTTCTGACGTTGGGGTTTTATCAAACGTTTGGAGGCATGATCGAACGGGCGTTATCGCTGGTTCAGCCTCAATCCGTCGAAGAATCGGAACTGTTTTTCCAACTTGGTCGATTACGTTATCAACAGGAAGATTGGGAAAATGCGGTCAAATATTACGAGCAATCGCTTCAAATTGCACGATCAATCACGGAACCGGAACGAATTGCGGAGGCGTTGTTTGCGTTAGGCAAGATTGCGTGTGAATTGCATCACAACGCCGAAGCGGAACGAAAATTACGGGAAGCGATTGTCTATTACGAATCGGGACCGGATCAAGCCGGTCTTGTTGAAACGCTTCTTATTCTTGGCAATGTCCTTTGGCGTCAGCAAAAAACGGAAGAAAGTGAAACGGCGTTTGATGAAGCGATCAAAGTGGTTGCAGAAATCAAAAATTACCGTCAGCAAGTCCGGTCAAAGGCGGCTGTTTTCACGGCGCGGGGACAAATTCTTGACGAATTGGGCGACACTTCGTCGGCTGCCGAGTTGTATTATAAAGCCATTGATTTAACACGCAATATTTACGACCGTGAAGCCGAAGCGGAAATTCATTCGACGCTTGGCACTTTGTTTGAGCGTTCCGGTGACTTGAAAACGGCGGAGGAAAATCTTTCACGGGCAATGGAAATTCATCGGGACATGACGTTGGTTGAACATTGGGCGGAAGATTGTTTTCGATTGGCTCGTCTGGCTCGGAAACAGGGCAAACTCGAACTTGTCAAAGAACGCCTCCAACTCGCCCGACAACTCTATCGCCAACTCGGAAACACATTGAAAATCACTGAAATTGACGCCGAAACAAAAGAAAAATAGAAAGAAACAACGTCAAACAGGCATCTCGGTTATATTCACTTCGGGGGCAAAAAAAACGTCGATTAATATTCGTCGGTGGCAAGCCCCTCGTTATACCCCCCATCTTTTAACATACATTTTTTCAATAGTCGCGCAGCGACGGCATCATGCATAACCGGTGATGGAGCGCAGCGCAATCACCGGATCGAGTCTCCCCCAACGAC
>JAISQH010000267.1 GCA_031274385.1 Planctomycetaceae bacterium
GTTGCTCCGCTTCTTTATTCCGTTTACGGCGAACAATCGGAATCTTCTACCGATTTTAACACCGAAGCCATTGCGGCTCCCAATGCCTCCGATGAAACCGCAACCAGTATTAAACTGACATGGAACGCGGCAACATTGACCGGACTTCGACCAGAAGACCCGTTCAAAATTGAACGTTCGACCATTGACTCCACCGGAACAGAAAAATGGACACAAATCGGTTCCGATATTCCTTACAGTTATACTATTGGAAACGGCACCTATTCTTACGAACTCAAAGGATTAACCGCGTCAACAGAATACAAATTACGCATTTCATTTAGTTCGACGGTTTTCGGTCGCGGTTACACGGAAGCGGTGACGGCATCGACACTCGACAGCGAAATCAAAACCGAAGCCGTTTCGTCCACTTCCATCAAACTTTCGTGGAATATTGCCGCTAAAAGCGGGACATCGTTCACGGTGAAAAAACGTCTTGCCGGTACAACCGCGTGGGAAGACACCGGTATTACTGTCAGAGCCGACGGTTCCGCCGCCACAACCAAAACTTGTACGGTTGACAATTTAGACCCGGCAAAAAAATATGAGTTTCAGATTTCCTATTATGATACAACCAGTGTGATCCGTTCCAGTCAGGTTGCGGAATGTACGACGTTGTTTGTGCTGACGGCGTCCAACAACACGCTCACTTCCGTCAATCTTTCGTGGAATGCCGCGATGGGCGGAACATCGCACGAAGTTCAGATTTACACCGGAACCTCCAAACCAACCGCTACGACCACATGGACAAAAGCAACCACAGAAAATGTTACCGTCACCGAATACAAAGTGACCGGTCTCAAAGAAAATGCTTCCTACTATTTTCGGGTGCGGTACAATGTTGTCGAAAACGGCGAAACGGTCACAAAATATACGGACATTTTGAGTTATTCCTCACCAACGAGTATTAAGTTGGAAAATGCAACGGAAAACTCGGTTGATGTTTCGTGGACGTTTGGTGCTCAGAGCGGAACGTCGTATTATATTCAAACCAGTGATACCGGAGCAAACGGAACATGGAGTGATTTTTCCGGTGCGAATACCACCAATAAATCGTACACATTGAGAAATCTTGTTTCCGGTAAAGAATATTTTATTCGGGTTCGGTATATTTCACCTGCCGGAGTGGAATCGTTTTCCGCTGCGGAACAAATCACCACCGGTATTGCAACAAAATTGGACGGCGTTACAGAAAAATCGGCGACGATTTCGTGGAATATTCAGGGCTTGGCAAATCCCGTCAATATCCAACGTTGCGATGGTTCCCTTGATCCTAAAATCGATACGAATTGGAGGACGATTGCCGCCAATGTTTCAGGATCAACGTACACAAATAACAATATCGGTTCAAGTAATAAATATTATTACCGTGTTTCCTACACATCGGGCGGTGAAACAAAGTACACGACTTATGTGGCGGCTTTGACAATCGGAACAGTTACGGCGTCGGAGCCGTCACTGGATACGGTCAAACTTGATTGGAATTTCAAACCGAAGCAAGGAACCAATCTTACCGTACAACAATATCAGGGAAATTCCTTACCGAGTTCCGATTCGGGTTGGGGATCGGCAGCCGTAACACTGGATAGCGACGGACAAGGTTGTACGGTTAATGGTCTCATTCCGGGACGGAATTATTTCTTTCGGGTTCGTTACACGTCGGAATCGGGAACGGAAGAGCAAACTTCGACTGTTACTAAAATGATCATGACGGTCGGAGCGAATTTGATCGCTTCCGAAATCAATGCAACTTCCGTAACACTTCGTTGGGCAAAAACAGGATTCACCAGACAGGAAAACAAAAATTTTACAATCTATCAGCGTGATTTGTCCGGCGCAAACGGAGTGAGCAGCGATTGGGTTGCCATCGCAAATCCTTCTTCAACACAAAATAGTTATACTGTTACCAATCTTTGGGGCGATACGAATTATCAGTTCAAAATCAGTTATCAGGGAGAGTCGGAAAATCAATATGTTTCTCAATTATTGAATCTGACAACGAAACCTTATACTGTGGACATTTTGAACGTGTCACAAACTGGAACCAGACTTCAATGGTCATTCAGTACCGACAAAGACCCCGCAAGCAACACATCGTCAACAGGCGACGGCACCGGAACATACATCATTCAACGATACACCGGAAGCGGTGAACCGGGCGAAACGGAACGATTATTACCGACAAACAATGCGAACTGGGCAAATATTGGAACCGCTCCTCATGATATGACGCAGCCGCGTTACGATTTGACGGGACTGACAAAAAACACAACGTATTACTACCGTATTGTGTACACTTACCGTACCGGTAATATTGAGAACGGACCCGGTTCAACTTTTGTTGTTCCGCTTGAAACGAAATTTTCCGAACTCGTTACAGTTGTAACAAAGAGTGACCTTTGGACAACGAATACCGATTCCCATTCCGTCAATCTTGCTTGGGATGCCAAAACGCTGAATAGCGGAACGTATTATTCGGTTCAATATCGGATTAAAGGAAGCGTCACTTGGACAACCGCAAGCAGCACCGTACCGGCAAATTCTTCCTCTTATACGTGCAATAATTTGCTTGCCGATACGGATTATGAATTTCGTGTCACGTTTAACAGTGGCGAAGAAACGGCAACCATCAACACCAAAACGGCAAAAAACATTTTGTCTGCCGTTTCAAAAGAACTTGGAGTCGGCACCGCTTCGGTAACAATTGAGATGCAATCTGTTGCCGGTGAATCGAATTTTGTACTTTATTACAGACCGAAAGGCGAGGAGAGTGACCCTTGGTCAACCAACTCGTCGCCGACAGGCAGCGGAACGATTTCGTTTCAATTACAACTCACGCCGGAGACAGAATACGAATTTAAAATCGGTTATAATTCCAATTCGGTTGCTCACGAATCAGAGATCAAACTTGTTTCGATTTCTGACGATTTGATGCCGTCTAATGTTTCGGGAACATCTATTACGATAAATTGGGATGATTCCGCGTTCCTTGATAAACGTGCGGGAACGTCGTATGTTCTTCAATACCGAGTTGCGGGCAGCGGAGCGGTTTGGTCGAACGCCCCGACACCGTCCGCCAATTCGTCCACCGTCAGTAATCTATCCGCCAACACGGAATATGAATTTCGTGTTCAATATACAACAGACGGCGGCGCAACCGCGTATTCGACGCTCAAAAATGTACGAACCAAACAACCGGTTGCGGTTGCCTCGACTCCGCAGGTCGGAAAAGTCAAATTAACATGGACATTTGAAAGTGTTGCCGGTTATGTGATTCAGTACAAAAACGCCGGTGGTTCGTGGATTGATGGCACAACGGTTGCCGCCAACACGGCGCGGGAAGGGGTTGTCAGCAACTTGACGGCAGAGACCGAATACACTTTTCGTATCGCTTATAAAACTGCCCAGTCGGGAACGGATTTTGTTTATTCCGACGAAGTGGTGATAACAACTCTTGGCGGTTTTACGGTAGTTGAAAATTCCGTCGGTGCGCAAAGTATCAAAGTCGAATGGGATTTTGTAACCGATTCGACGTACCGTCTCCAGTACAAAATAAAAGGAACACAAATCTGGATTCAGACCATCTCGGACATTCCGCAATCAACAAAGGAATACACGCTCACGTCGCTTGATCCGGGAACGGAATACACGATTGAGTTGATTTATTATGAAGGAACCGCTCAATCGGCTTCCATTGACGTTTCAACAACCAAAGTCGCACCGGAAACACCGAGCGGATTAACCGTTTCGGAAATAACGAGTAGCGGTGCCAAACTCAAATGGAAGGACAACAGCCTTTATGAAGACGATTACATTGTCGAAGTAACAAATAATGTGACCGGCAAGGTGATCAAAACTTCGATTGGCAATGGTCTTGGTAACGACGAGATGACTTACATGTTGACCGGTCTTGATACGAAAATATCTTACACGGTTAAAGTCTATGCTAAAAATTCGGAGGGTTTGTCTGAGGTTGCTCAGGCAACCTTCACCACGCTGGATGTCAAACGCCCTGCGGCGGTAACATCGGTAAAAACGGCGGCAACACCGAAATCAGTTACGTTATCATGGAAGATCACTTCCGTAACAGATGTTCCTGATCCGACGAATTTTCGGATTGAATATTATGACGACAAAGATAAAGATCGGGAAAAACTTTGGTACGAAGTTCAGGGAGCCGGTGCGTCGGTGACTTATGACAGCGCAACAAAAACTTATTCCTGCACGATTTCCAATAGTTTTGTTATTGGTGATTCTTTGACGGTGACGCTTGAAAACAAGACGGCGTATCAATTCCGAATTATTGCGTTGGCTCCTAATCCGACCTTCGGGGACGCTCCGGCGGCTTCCGCTAAGGCAACAACTGCCGCGTTGGTTGTTCCTTCAACTCTTGCGGCGAAGTCGATTACGCTGACAAGCGCAACAATTTCATTCAAGGATACTGACAAAAACGTAAACCCTTTGGAAAAAACTTATACATTGTACTATGCGCCGGGAGCAAAAAAGTACAGTAAATGGGAAGACGTTCCTGCTGCGGATATTCAGTCGGTAACGGTACCATCCGACAAATTGTCTTATGAACTGACCGGTTTGAAAGCCGCAACCGTTTATACGTACATTATCGAATCGGAATATTTGGGCGAAAAAGTTGTTACCAAAACGAGTAGTTTTACCACAGCGAAATTACCGACCGCAACAACAATCAAAGGCGGATACACGATTATTTCCGGCGGTGCTTCGTCCAACATTTATTCGTTTCTGATTTCGTGGAAGCCTCCGGCGGCGAAAACGCTTACGACTGATATTAGTATCAAATATCTTCTTGAGGTTTCGACATCGGGAAAAAAGGATACGTTTATTACCTTGCCGGAATCGCCGGTTTCCACATCGAGTTCCGGTACGTTGAAATACACAACGCTTTCGGTTTCCGATGTAATCCGGTTGTTGGCAACACAGAATTATGATGTTACTAATAAAGTGACGTCTCTTTCTTTCCGTGTTGCCAGTGTTTTTATACAAAACGGTACGGAAATAGGAACATCCTACTCTTCGACAGGAAGAATAACGTTGCCGAAAATCGTTTAAGCCAAAGCAAAACACGTAACGGTTATTTTGTTTTGAGATACCCGTTACGCATTCATTTTTGTTTTTCCATAGTCGCGCAGCGTTTTAAATAGTTGCGCAGCGACGACATGATCAAGCCAAATCTCTTTCGTCTTATTCCCTAAACTCCACTTTTTGCAACTTCTAAAAACTCTTTTTTAACCACGAAACACACAAAAAAACATGAAAGAATTTTTGTTGTAATTTTTTTATTATAAATGATTTACAGCATTTGTATTTTTCGTGAAATTTCGTGTGTTTCGTGGTAGTTTCGGTTTTAGAAGTTCCCTTTTGATAATGTCGTCGCTGCGCGACTTTGTTGTGGGGGAAAGGATGCGATCCGGCGGTTGCGCTGCGCTACACCGCCGGTTACGCATAATGACGCCGCTAGCGCGGCTAAAATTAATATTACTTTACCGTTCAATCATTACCGAAAACTTCGACAATATCTTCCTTCTTTTCTTCTTTCTTCCTGTAAAAAATAAAATCTGAATCTTGGTGTCCTTTGTGCCTTTGTGCGCAACTCTTTTGAACCGGGCTGATTGACAGGGGACTTGACGGTTCTTTTTCGTGTATTAGAATGATGGGCGTATTTGAGGAGATTGGTGCTCAGTTTGGTTCGTCTTGAATCAGGCTGAATACAGGGAATTCGGTGCAAAACCGAAACGGTCCTCGCCGCTGTAATCGGAATCGGAAACGCCGATCATGGAAAGCCATTGATTTAATCAAAATCGAGAAGGCTGCGTTTCTTTGCCGGGAGTCAGAAGACCTACCAACTCCATTATTCGGGTGCCGTTTTCCATTTGCGAAGGACGAATGGGAAAAAGGTTTCAGGTTTATTCTGTACTTTCAAAGTAAAGGATCATCGTATGTCTCTCTCGCTCCGCAAAACCGGAGTGCGCAAATTTTCATTTGCGCACGTATTTTGTAGTCTTTGGTGTTTCCCTCTTGCCGTTATTCTGGTAACAATTGCCGGAAAACGTCAACAAAAACCCCCGGCAAAATGTCCAAGACCAAACAGGGGTTTTACCCTTGTTGAACTTCTGGTCGTGATTGCCATTATTGGCGTTTTGATTGCAATGCTGCTTCCCGCCGTGCAAGCCGCACGCGAAGCCGCAAGACGAATGCAATGCGCCAATAACCTCAAACAATATGGGCTGGCGTTACACAATTACCATTCAACTTTCGATTGCTTTCCCGGAATCGGTAATGATGGTAATGCCGTTTTATTTGGTGCAACATCCAGCGCAACAAGTGCGATGTATTCGGTTCAGGCAAGGTTGCTGCCCTATATGGAACAACAACAACTCCATATTGCGATTGATTATAGTCAAAACCTTATGGAAGGCGGATCAAGGGGAGCGCAAATTACATTTCTCTATCATGTCCGTGATGTCGTTCAGGCACGTTTTATGACTTGTCCAAGCGATCCACTGGCAAACGATACAGCGATACCGGGAAGTTTCAAACGATACACAAATCCGGCTAATTCAGTAAGTGAAGATTGTCCAACGGCTCCGGGAAGTTATGTTCTCTGTAACGGCGATGATATTTTTCGTATCGGTACATCAACGATTGATGGTAAGGCGACAACGGTAACGAACGGATTATTTCATTATTATTCGTGTTACAATATTGCTGCCGTTACGGATGGAACCAGTAATACTATGGCAATGTCGGAAGCAGCCATTTCAGATGGGCAAACTTATCCGGCGATGACACTTGCTGAGGTTCAGGATGCTAAATTGCATCGAATATTAACAGGTTCTGTTTCATTAAGT
>JAISQH010000423.1 GCA_031274385.1 Planctomycetaceae bacterium
TCATCCTGCAAGGCATTATAACCTTCCGCTCCGGTTCGGACTTTGATGACATTTTCAACATCGTACACAAAAATCTTGCCGTCACCGATGTTGCCGGTGTACAAAATTTTCTTCGCCGTTTCAATCACCAAATCAACCGGAACCTTCGTAACAACAACTTCAATACGAACCTTCGGCAAAAGTTGAATGTCAATCGGAACTCCACGATAGTACTCACTGCTTCCCTTTTGCATCCCACAACCCATGACCTGTGTTACCGTCATGCCGGTAATTTCAATGGCGTTCAAAGCCGATTTGAGATCGTCAAATTTGTTTTGACGGCAAATAATCTCGATCTTTGAAAATTTGGGATGGTTCGGATCAAGCGGTTTGGACGCCGCTGTTTTCGGAGCGGCTCGCTCAACCGTCACCGCTTGCGAAACAGGAACCTTTCCTTCTTCATGAGCCGCAATACCGTGAAGTTGATCCGTGATATTGAAGTCGGCGTAAGCACTGGCTAAACCGTGTTCGGAAATATCCAAACCTTCGAGTTCTTCCGCCTTTGAAACACGCAGACCAACGGTTGCCCAAAGAATACCGAACAGAATCAACATCGTTGCCGCTACCCATATCGCCACAGCCGCAACTCCGGTAATTTGCGTAATAAGAAGTGACGCTCCGCCGCCGTAGAACAATCCGTGAAAATCACCGTTGACCTTCGGATCCGCCAAAAGACCAACACATAATGTTCCGACAACTCCGCAAACACCGTGAACCGCAATCGCACCAACCGGATCATCGATATGGAGAACCTTATCAATAAATTCGATGGCAATGACAAGGAAGATCGCGGAAAACAATCCGACGATGATGGCACCAAGCGGATTGACAACATCGCAACAAGCGGTGATTCCAACGAGACCGGCTAACGCTCCGTTCAATGTCATCGAAACATCCGGCTTTCCGTAACGAAACCAGGTAATAACCATCGTGAATGCGGCTCCCGCAGAAGCGGCTAAATTGGTCGTAACGAAAATACTGCCCATCGAAGTCAAAACACCATCACCGGTGGCGCAAACAGTCGATGCACCGTTAAATCCGAACCAACCAAACCAAAGAATCAAAACTCCCAAACAACCTAAGGCAACATTACTGCCGAGAATCGCTCGCGGTTTTCCGTCCTTTGTGTATTTTCCGATACGAGGTCCGAGAAAAGCCGCTCCGATGAATGCCGATAAACCGCCAACCATGTGAACAACAGTTGAACCGGCAAAATCATGGAAACCCTTTTCGGCTAGCCAACCGCCGCCCCAAACCCAGTGACCGGAAACCGGATAAATGAACGCGCTCAAAACGATACAATAAATACAATAAGTACCGAATTTAGTCCGTTCCGCCATTGCTCCCGAAACAATGGTTGCCGATGTGGCACAAAAAACAGTTTGGAAAATCAGAAAAACCACACCGGGATAACTACCGGAACCATATTGGTTCGCAATCGCTCCGCTGGAAAACAAATCAATTCCGCCAAAGTAAGGGGCAACCGTTTCGCTGGAAAGATTCATTCCCGGAGCGAACATGATACCAAATCCGACAATGGTGAAAAAAATCGAACCAAGCGCAAAGGTCAACACGTTTTTCATCGCAATGTTGCCGGTATTTTTTGCGCGGGTAAAACCAGTTTCGACCATCGTAAAACCAGGGTGCATGAAAAACACCAACGCGGCTCCAAGAAGAACCCAAATGGTATCCACCGACGAAAATTGGTCGGCAACCTCCGCAACCGCTTCGGCAGTTTTTTCAACAACTTCAGCCGCCTCAGCCTGTGCAAAAACCGGCAGAAGGAACTCAAACGACAACATAACACAATCTCCTTTTTTTAATTTTGACTCAAAAAACTTGATCACTTCACTCGACCACTTCGCAGTCGAACCTCCATTGACCTTAAAGGCATTTTCCATGCCAATTCAAAATAACATGAAAAGAAATTACGTAATCGTTTCTGGAGTCAAGAGATAGGACAATAAACACAGTTTTGAAAAAAAAGAATTATTTTGTGTCTATAACAAGAGATGACAAAATTGTTTTGCAATATTAGCAAAACTACAAAAATGTAGTACTTTCAATTTTGTTACCATGTCGTCCGAAAGTAACTGTCTATTTTAATAATTGATGAATTTCTTTTCGTACAAAACTTAAAAAAACAAAATAGACTGTTATTTTTTTTCGTCTATTTTGTTTTTTTAAGGATTTTTTAGATCAAAAATTTCCGGCTATGGCTGGCTGATTTCGATATTCCGAAAAGCAACAGGACCATGATTGCCTTGCAACATGAGAGGACCGGTTGCGGCTTCTTTCATGGTGATACCGCCGCCGGTGGGGGCTTTGACCTCGATATTTTCCTGAACAATTTTGCCGTTGAGCGTGATTTTCTTGAACAACGCATTGGCAGTCTTGTTCCCGTCCGCATCGAATTTCGGAGCAACAAACTCGATTTCATATTTTTGCCAAGTTCCCGGCTCGGCAGCGGCGTTGGTTTTCGGAGCGGCAGCACTGTAAATCGCTCCCATATCGCCTTGACCGAGTTTGTCATCCGGTTTGCCAAAACTATCCGCCACCTGAACCTCGTATTCGCCAAGTAAATAAACTCCACTGTTGGAACCTTTGGTCAGGAAAAGCTCAATCTTCACCGTACAATCACCAAACTTTTCTTTCGTGTAAATATCAACTCCCGGTCGCGGTTTGAGCTGAGTCCAATTACCGGGAACCGTGTTGACAAGACAAGGAACCTCGCCCGCTTTCAACTCCGAAAGAACCAAACTACGCGAATCATTCGGATCAAGAGTTACCGTTCCAATTTTCCAGGCATTTTCCGATTTGGAATTGACAAGTGACCAAGCACCAAACGGGTCAGAACCGGAAAGTCCAATCACTTTCGATTGGGCAGAAACAGAAGAAACAAAAATCAACACAATCATCAGGGAAAGAAGCATCTTTTTCATCATTAACGTTTCCTGTTGTTAAAGAAAATAAACGGGTCATCGCAACAATTTAACCTGTTGCCCGAACCAGTACAGAACACGCCCCAAAGTATAACGTTTACCGATTTCAATTTCAACAGCAAGAGACAAAAGAAGTAACTGTCTATTTTGTTTTAAGGATTGCGCGCAAAGGCGCAAAGAAATTCAAGGTTAGTTTTAACGTAACAGTCTATTTTATTTTTTAAGGATTGCACGCAAAGTAACTAAAACAACTCCGAAGGAGTTTAAGTTGGATAACCCCGTGCAAGCTTGCGCAGCACGGGGTAAATGTGTCAATAAACCTCGAACTCCGCAGGAGTTCAACTTGTAACTGTCTCTTTTGTTTTAAGGATTGCGCACAAAGACGCAAAGAAATTCAAGGTTAGTTTTAACTTGTTCTGTTTTTGATGGTATTCATTATTTTACTCAAGGAAGTTTTCTATAACTTCATATTACAAAAATATCAATTGAATTTTT
>JAISQH010000494.1 GCA_031274385.1 Planctomycetaceae bacterium
TGGTATCGATATTGTACTTTTTTGCATTGGCTCGAAGCCAGCGAACCGCTGATTTGCAATCAATAATCTGCGTTGGTAACACAAATTCCGGTCGTAACCGATAGTTGATTGTTGCAACAACGTAACCGTTTTCGGCAAAAAACCGTGACCATTCGACAAATTTCGCCACATCTTTACTGCCGTTTGCCCAACCGCCGCCGTGAATAACAACAACCAATGGAACCGGTTTTATTCTTGTTTTATAATCTTTCGGCAGATAGAGATCAAGTTGCTGACGTTCGTGACCGTTTTCCACATAAGGAAGATTTTCGAGAACGATAAAGGCATCATTCTCCGTTTGCTTGAGCGGAGCAACTTGCTTCGGTTTCGGCTGTTGTGCCGTTCCCATTGAAAGCGAAGCCAAAAACGCAACGAAAGTAACAATAAGTGATAATTTTTTCATCATTTTAAGTTTGGGTAAAAAATAAACAAATAGGAGTTTAAGGTGTTTTAATACATTAATACACGGTAATTTTAATGAAACACAAAAAGCCAGAAAATTACCAAAAAACGTTTTTTTGGTAATCGTTCACAGTTACTTTTTTGGTAATCAATTAATTATTGAGATCTCCCCAGATTTTTCGTGGTTCGTAATTTTCGGGTTGTGGTTGTTTGTTGAGTGGCGGGACGGCTTGTTTGACATATTCTTGGTAACGTTCCAAGAGTTCTTTGAGTTTCTCTGGTTGCGAGGCGGAAAGATCGTTCTTTTCGTTTGGATCGTCTTTCAAATGGAACAGTTCTTTTTTTGTCTGCTTCGCTTTGTCAAGATTGGTCAGTACAATTTTCCAGTCGGCGTTTTGCAATGCCCCGCGTGTCGATTCGGCGTTGTGCAGAATTTCTGTACGTGAAGTCGGTTTGCCTTCCAGAAGCGTTTCGCGAATATCAATTCCGTCAAGCGGCAATTTTTGTTCAAGCGATGCTCCCGCGATTTTAAGCAAAGTCGGATAAAGATCGACAATATGAATCGGTTGTTCGGAAGCGGTATTCGGTTTAATTTTGCCGTGCCAGACAACAAATGCCGGAACACGAACTCCGCCTTCATACAATGTCCCTTTACCAGCACGAAGGTCGCCGTTATCTGTAACTTTTTTCGGATCAGGACCGCCGTTGTCGCTGGAAAAAAAGATAATCGTATTCTCCTTCATGCCCTTTTTATCAAGTGCCGCAATTATTTTCCCAATAGCGGCATCCATCGTTGAAACCATTCCCGCATAAGTTCGTCTTTTTTCCGTACCTGCAAGATTGTTGTACAAATCGTTCTGCTCTGTACTTGGTGCTTTTTGATACGGACCATGAACGGCATTGAACGGAACGTAGAGGAAAAAAGGTTTTTGCGTATCATGTTTTTGAATAATCCGAACAGATTCTTCCGCCAATAAGTCCGTCGAATAACCGGCTTCCCGAACAGGTTGACCGTTACGATGCCAATCCAAACCGCCATCCCGCGTATGTTCGTAATAATCAATCGCTCCAAGATACAAGCCGTAATGGTGATCGAAACCGCGTTGGAGCGGCAGGAATTTTTTGGCACATTCGCCGAGATGCCACTTTCCACAAATCGCCGTAAAATATCCGGCATCGTGTAACGCTTGGGCTAAAGTTCGTTCTTCAACCGGCAAACCATAATCCGCCCAAGGTCGGATCACGCCTGTTTGCAAACCGTACCGAATCGGATAACGACCTGTCATCAAAGATGCCCGCGTCGGCGAACAAACAGGCTGAACATAAAACCGTTCCAACTTAACTCCTTGCGACGCAAGTTTATCAAGATTCGGCGTTTTAATTTCCGTACCGTGCCAGCCGACATCCGCCCAGCCGAGATCGTCCGCAAGAATCAGAATGATATTCGGACGTTCCGCCGCAATGGAACACGAAACAGTTAGTACAAGTAACATCAAAGTCACAATTATCATTCGCATCTTTTTCTCCTTTTGTTGAGAGTTGTTAAGAAAATTTACGTTACAGTTGTTTCATTTTGTGTCGGACAATTCGTTGAGTAATTCAATGTACACATAAAATGCGCCGCGATAAATTCCGTGCGTTTTGTCATCGAGTTCCGTTTCAACCCAAGCGGATCCTGCTTGCAGATCAACATCGAAAATCACTTCGGCAACGGATTTTTGTGAACCGGTTAATTCGATCTGTTTTTCCCAACGGTGTTCATTGACAATCAGTGCCGCATGGGTTGCGTGAAGCGGCAATCCTGATTCTTCGGGAAAATGCCGTAACCGGAAACGGTACTTACCGGCACGCTCGACATCAACAGCCCAACGACCGTTCCCGACAAAATCCGTAACACGG
Organism: Planctomycetaceae bacterium; assembly: GCA_031274385.1. Lineage (GTDB taxonomy): Bacteria > Planctomycetota > Planctomycetia > Pirellulales > Thermoguttaceae > WRKP01. Next base: position 2,341 of record JAISQH010000494.1, read on the forward strand.
TCAAGATACGCAGGAACTCCGGTACCGTTCCAGTCATGAACACTTAATCGGACAGAATTCGTAACAGGAGAACCGACCGGAATACGCGACCACTCTCTTGCTCCCTGAATCACATCCGACCAACGTTTCATGTAACGTTTTCTGAGTTCGGTAACGATTTCCGGTTGTTGAGCGGCGAGATCGTTATTTTGTCCCGGATCGGATTCCATATCGTACAGTTCCACGCCGTTGACAAGCCGCCAACGCTGTGTCAAAAATGCCGACCGTACCCATGGCTGCGGTATGCCGTCGCGGTTGACCTCAATTCCAATGGCACGATCAAACCGGTTGTCCGGCTGCTTGTCCGAATGGAGAAGCGGCAAAAGACTCACTCCGTCAAAAACAACATTTTCCGGTTTTTGTAACTGACAAACATCAATCAATGTCGGCACAAGGTCAATGTGAGCGGTGAGTGTTTCAATATCACGCGGCTTGCCGAAATTTCCGTTTCGCCAACGGATAAAAAACGGAACACGATGTCCTCCGTCGTAAGGCGTGCCTTTACGTCCCCGCATTCCGGCGTTGAAACCGTTTCCCGCACTGCCATTATCTGTCATAAAAATAAAGATCGTGTTTTCGGCAAGTCCGAGTTCCTCCAACGTTTTGTCAAACCGTGCGAGGTTTTCATCAATGTTGGCAATCATGCCGTAAAACCGGGCAAGCGGTTCGGCGAGTCCTTTTTCAGCATACGGTTTCCAGTATTTTTCGTCAATATTCAACGGAACATGCGGGGCGTTTGTTGCTACATAAAGAAAAAACGGTACGTTTTTATGCCGTTTCACAAAATCAATCGCGTTGTCAAACCAGACATCGGTACAATAACCGGTTGTTTTTTCCGGGACTCCGTTACGGTAATAGGTATCATCAAAATAGTTGTTACCCCAATAGTCCGGCGATTGCGAAACACCTCCGCCGAGATGGTAAAACGCTTCCTGAAAACCGCGGTCATGCGGACGGTAAGGATAATTGTCACCCAAATGCCACTTTCCGAACATACCGGTTTTGTAACCTGCATCGGCAAAAAATTGCGGCAGAAGGACTTCGTTTTTACGAAGAATCGAACGTCCGAGAATCGTGTGCCAGACGCCGACCCGTGTTGAATAACGACCGGTCAGCAACGCGGAACGTGTCGGTGCACAAGTCGGATCAACATGAAACTGCGTAAACCGTACACTTTCATCATGCAACCGATCCAGATTCGGTGTTTTAATCACCTTATTGCCGTGTGCCGCGATGTCTCCGTAACCCTGATCGTCCGTAATCACCAACACCACATTCGGATGCCGTTCCGACGCAATGGCAAGCGGAAAAGAGACGACTGCAATCATAGCAGTAAACAAAAATACAATGGAATGAAACATGAGAATCTACAGTGATGTTTAAGGAACTGTTTTCAACTGATTTTGAAATGGTTTATATCTTTCCGTGACTTTTGTATTCAGGTATTTTCCACTCGCTGCGTCACACTTATTCTTCCGTTTCGGGTTGGCGGCCGG